>DASWWB010000066.1:0-9252 GCA_036406115.1 Herpetosiphonaceae bacterium | reverse complement strand
CGAACGCCTGCACCTCGTCGGCGGCGCGCTCGAAGCCGCCCGCCTCCCGCAGCGACGCGCCGAGCTTGGCGGCCTGGCGCCGGAACGACGGCTCGGCCAGGATGGTCTCCGCCAGCAGCCGCAGCCGCTCGGGCGCGATGTCGGCGTTGGCCAGGCTCAGGCCCGCCCCCAGCTCGCGGACGCGCGCCGCCACGAAAAACTGATCGCCGATCTGCGGCACCACCAGCAGCGGCACGCCGTAGAGCAGCGACTCGCTGGCGCTGTTCATGCCGCCATGGGAGACGAACAGGTCGGCCCGCCGCAGAATCTCCAGCTGCGGCACATGGCGCCGCACGACGAAGTTGGCCGGCGGCTCGCCCAGCGCCGCCAGGTCGATCGTCTGGCCGACCGACAGCACGATTTGATGGCGACTGCCGCCGAACGCATCGAAGCATGCCCGGTAGAACGGCAGCGCATCGTTGAAAATCGTCCCCAGCGAGATATAGATCAGCGGGGCGCCGAGCGCGTCGAGCGGGAAATCGCCGGCGTCGTGGCGCTCGGCGACCGACGGCCCGGTGAAGGCGAAGCGCTCGTCGAACTCGGCGGCCAGCGGCTGGAACATGCGCGAGGTGTAGATCAGATTGAGCTGCTGGCTGGTGCCGAAAAACCCGGCAGGGCCGGGCGTTTTGGTGCCGTGGCGCCGATCGATCCGCCGGCAAATGCGCCAGTAGCGCGCCAGCAGCGGCAGGCCGCGCAGCATATCGCCGAGCGGCGGCCCCGGGTTGTCGCCGCGCAGCGCGCCGAACATCTTGGGGTGCATGGCGAACGAGCTGTAGGAGGCGATCGCCGGCAGCCCGGTGATCTGCTGGACCAGATTGCCCCACAGGCACATCGAATCGATGAGGAGATAGTCGGGCCGCTCGGCCTCGACATCCGCCAGCAGCCCCGGCAGCATCTGCTCCGCCAGCTCGGCCGAGCGCGCCATCAGCCCGAACGGCCCGCCCAGGCTGGCGTTGGGATCGAAGGAGCCGGCCTCGGCGTAGGCCCGGTAGATCGCGCCGGCCGCCTCGATGCTGCGGCGAAACGGCTCGTTGGCGTAGCAGATGATCCGCTCGCCGCGCCGGGCAAGCTCCGCCATCAGCGGCAGCGTGGGGTTGACATGGCCGTGGGCGGGAAGGCTGAACATGATCGCGGTTGGCATAGATTCCTCCCTTGCTGGACTCGCTGCCTTGGGTTGTAACACAGTTCGCGGGAAGCGACTAGCAAGACAGTCGTCAGTGGTCAGTCGTCAGGGGATGGGCTATCGGCTGTCAGCTATCAGCTGTCGGGGCGGGCTGGGGACAGGCGGCGCGCCGACCCGGCCCTGGCCGCCTCCATCAGCACGCCGCCCCGCCGCCGCGACCAAGCGGGCGCTGGCACCGAACGGCGACATCAGAAGCACGCCGGCTCAACGACAATGAACAACCACCTATCGACCCATCCCACCCGCTCCAGTCTCCCCAATGGCCGCCTCCATCAGCACGCCGCCCCGCCGCCGCGACCCGGCGGGCGCCGGCACCGAACGGCGACATCAGAAACACGCCGACTACCGGCAGCCGCCAACCACATATCGGGGGTTGCAAGGGGGCAAGCCCCCTTGCGCTCCCTCCGGCAGGAGGGCGGGGGGTGGCCGCCCCGCCACGCGGCAGCGGCGAATCATGCGTCCCGGCAGGAGGGCGGGGGGGGTGGCGAATCCCCCTCCCCGCGTGCTACAATAGCCGCGACCCACCCTTGCGCAGAGGAGCATGCCAATGTCGTGTTTGCTGAAAGGCCTGCATGCTGTTGGGAACTATCTGGCGTCAGTCGTCACGCTGCCGCTGGAGGCCAGGCTGGTCGGCTCGTGGCTGCCGCCGGAGCTGGAGCTGGCGCCGCAGGACATCACGCCGCCGGGCACCCACCCCGCCCACCTGCTGTTCGGCGACGAGCGCCAGGTCCATCTGAACTGGCTGCCGTTTTTCCGCATCAAATACGCCGAGTTCGCCGTCGTCGTGCCCTTCGTCCAGTGGAAGCGGGCGGGCGCCGGCTACCGCGGGCCGTTCCTGTTCACGCCGCTGCTCTACCTCAACAAGACGCTGCCGATCATCGCCGGCAAGGTGCTGTACGGCTTCCCCAAGGTCAAGGCGGTCATCAAGACCGGCCGCCAGCGCTACGAGATCACCGACGAGGACAATCATTTCCTGGTGACCGAGGCTGATTTCAGCGACAACCAGGCGCCGGTGACAACCGCCGAGCGCGCCGTCATCAGCCGCCTGATCCAGCAGCCCAGCGTCAGCCGCATGAGCTCGGGGCGCTACGTCTGGTCGGCCTTCGACTGGCGGCTGCCCGAGGCCAAGCTGACCTCGATCAACGCCGAGGCGGGCCTGCGGAGCCAGTTCATCATGGGCCTGCCGTCCGGCCTGACGACCTACGCCGCCAGCGGCGTCGCCGACTACAGCAAGGGCGGCGCGGTGCGCATGTTCACCCAGTGGACGCTCAGCCTGCCGGCGCCCTGCACGCCCGACACGCCCATCCCCGGCGCGCCGGAGCGCCCGCTATGAGCGACGACGCCGCGCCCGGGCGCACGAAAATCGCCATCCTCGGCGGCGGGATCGGCGCCCTCACCGCCGCCTACGAGCTGACCGAGGCGCCCGGCGACTACGAGATCACGGTCTACCAGATGGGCTGGCGGGTCGGCGGCAAAGGCGCCAGCGGCCGCAATCTCGATCCCAACCTGCACCACCGGATCGAGGAGCACGGCCTGCATGTCTGGTCCGGCCTCTACGACAACGCCTTCCGCGTGATGCGCGCCTGCTACGCCGAGCTGGGCCGCGACCCCGGCCAGCCGCTCGCCACCTGGCGCGAGGCCTTCAAGCCGGCCGATCTCTTTGTGCTGGAGGAGCACTACAAGGGCCGCTGGGTCGATTGGTCCTTCACGCCGCCGACCAACACCGAGCTGCCCGGCGAGCCGGAGGCCGCGCTGTTCCTGCCGCTCTGGGAGTACGTCTACGAGGGGCTCCAGCTGATGCATGGCTTTCTGGCCAAGCTGCGCGGCGCGGCGCCGGCGGCTGGCGAATCCGCGCCGGACCGGCTCCCGACGCTGCTGGGGCGGATCGACCGGCTGCTCAACCTCAAGGGCCGGCTGCTCGGCCTCGCCAGGCTGCTGAGCAAGCTGACAGATTCGGGCCGCCCGCATCCAATCATCAAAAAGCTCGTCCTGGCGGCGCTGCGCCTGTTCATGGGCTGGCTCTGGCGCGAGCTGCAGCCGCGCATGGACCACGACGAAACCCGCAAGCTCTGGATCTGCCTCAATTTCGCCTACGGCAATGTGCGGGGCGTGATCGAGGCCGATGTCTTCGCCAACGGCTTCGACATCCTCGACGGGCAGGACTACCGCGCCTGGCTCGGCGGCCAGATCATCGACGACGGCGGCCTGACAATCGACTCGCCGCTGGCGATCTTTCTCTACGACGCCGATTTCGCCTACCGCGACGGCGACCTGGGCCAGCCGGACCTGGCGGCAGGCGTGGCCCTGCGCACGATCGTCCGCATGGCCTTCACCTGGAAGGGCGCGCTGATCTGGAAAATGCAGGCCGGGATGGGCGACACGGTGTTCACGCCGCTCTACCAAGTGCTGCGCCGGCGCGGCGTCAAATTCGAGTTTTTCCATCTGGTCAAGGGGCTGCACCTCAGCGCCGACAGGCGGCGGATCGAGCGCGTCAGCATCGGCCGCCAGGCCCGGCTCAAAGACCCGACCCGGCCCTACGAGCCGCTCCTCAACGTCAAGGGGCTGGACTGCTGGCCGAGCGCGCCGCTGGTTGATCAGCTTGCGGGCGGCGACGGGCTGCGCGGCGTCAACTTCGAGTCGATCTGCTCGCCGGTGGTCGAGGAACTTGAGCTGCAGGCCGGCGCCGATTTCGACAAGGTCGTGCTGGGCATCCCGCTCGCCGTGCTGCCCCACATCTGCTGCGAGCTGATCAGCGCCAGCCCGCGCTGGAAAACCATGGTCGACGCGATCGGCACCGTGCGGACCCAGGCGCTCCAGCTCTGGCTCAACGAGCCGGAGACCGCGCTCGGCGCCATCGCCGGCGCCCCGCTGCTGACCACCTACCGCGCCACGCCGCTCGACACCTGGGCCGACATGGCCCATCTGCTGCCGCGCGAAACCTGGCCCGCTGTCGCCGGCGCGCCGCAGACCATCGCCTATTTCTGCGGCCCGCAGCGCGACGACCCGCCGCCGCCGCTGACCCCATGCGGCCCCAAGACCGACTGCGCCGGCCTCGATCCGGCCCCGGCCCTGGCCGCCACCCGCCGCACGAGCCTGGAGCTGCTGACCAGCCACATCGGCCATCTCTGGCCCGAGGCGACCGAGCGGCCCGGCGATCCAGCGGCGCCGCTGCGCTGGGAGCTGCTCGCCGACCTGCGGCCGGACGCCCCGGCCGGGCCGGCGCGGCTCGACAGCCAATACCTGCGGGCCAACATCGAGCCGTCCGAGCGCTACGTGCTCTCGCTGAGCGGCAGCATGGGCGCGCGGCTCCAGCCCGGCGCCTCCGGCTTCGCCAATCTGGTCCTGGCCGGCGACTGGACCGACAACAGCATGAACCAGGGCAACATCGAGGCGACCGTGATGTCGGGGATGCTGGCGTCGAACGCCATCGCGGGCTTCCCCCGCCGCGAGGACATCACCGGCGTCGATTTCGGCCGCTCGCCCGGCCGGGGAGGGACTCCCCGATGAACCACAAACCGCGCGCCAGCGATGTCTGGGTGATCTGGGGCATGATCGGGGCGGTGGTGCTGCCGGCGCTGCTGGCGCTCGGCACCGTCGTGAGGCCGGCCCAGGTCACGCTGCCGCCCGACCCGACGCCGCTCGGCTACACCTGGAGCCTGCTGCTGTTCATCGTCCCCGCCGGGCTGCTCGGCTGGTGGTTCGCCCGCAACCGGGGCGTCCGCGTCGAGCAAAAAGCCTTCGCCATGACCATTCTCGCCTTTGTCTGCGCCGGCTTCCTGCTCGACATCGTGTTCGGCAACACCTTCTTCACGTTCCCCAACCACCAGGCCACGCTGCAAATCTATCTGCCGGGCTACGATTTCCAGCAGGGCTGGCGGGTCGATCTGCCGATCGAGGAGTTCGCCTTCTACATTTTCGGCGCGCTGTTCATGCTGCTGCTGTACGTCTGGGGCGATCTGTACTGGTTCGGCGCCTACAAGGTGCCGATCGCGCCCGACGACGGCGGCAAGCTGGTGCGGCCCCATCTCGCCTCGCTGCTGATCGGGCTCGGCCTGATCGCGGGGGCGATCGTCTTCAAGAAGTTCGGGCCGCATCCCTACCACGCCGGCTTCCCGGGGTACTTCACCCTGCTGGTGCTGGCGGCGGTGATTCCGAGCGCGCTGTTTTTCCCCACCGCCCGTCCTTACGTCAACTGGCGCTCGTTCAGCTTCACGCTGTTCGCCCTCCTGCTGATCAGCCTGGTGTGGGAGGCGACGCTCGGCGTGCCGTACCAGTGGTGGGGCTACAACGACGACCAGATGATGGGCCTGCTGATCGACGCCTGGTCGTACCTGCCGGTCGAGGCGGTGCTGCTCTGGTTCGCCGCCGGCTGGGGCACGGTCATCCTCTACGCCACCCTGCGCGTCCACTATCACACGGCGCAGACGTTCGGCCAATCATTCTTGCGCGGATCGGGAAGCGGAGCGGCCCATGATTGAACAGCGCGCCTATGCGATCAGCCAGCAGCTGCACGTCGGCGACCACACCGTCGTCTATCGCGGCGAGCGGACCGGCGACGGCCGGCCGGTGATCCTGAAAGTGCTCAAGACACCCCATCCGGCCCCGCCGGACATCGCCCGCCTGCGCCACGAGTACGAGGTCGCCCGCCGCCTGGACCTGCCCAGCGTGGTCCGGCCGCTGGCCCTGGAGCCGTTCGACCAAACCATGGCCCTGGTTTTGGAGGATTTCGGCGGCCAGTCGCTCGACCGGCTGGGCGGCCCCGCCGACCCCGGCCTTGTCCTGCGCCTGGCGATCGGCCTGGCGGACACGCTCGGCCAGATCCACGGGCGCAACGTGATCCACAAGGACGTGAAGCCGGCCAATATCATCGCCAACCTGGCGACCGGCGAGATCAAGCTGACTGACTTCGGCATCGCCTCGACGCTCTCGCGCGAGACGCCGGCGCTGTTCAGCCCCAACCGCCTGGAGGGGACCGTCGCCTACATGTCGCCGGAGCAGACCGGCCGCATGAACCGAGCGCTCGACTACCGCTCCGATTTCTACTCGCTCGGCGTGACCCTCTACCAGCTGCTGACCGGCGAGCTGCCGTTCCAATCCGCCGATCTGATGGAGCTGATCCACAGCCACATCGCCCGCGAGGCGCCGCCCGCCCGCCGCGCCGACGGCGCGCTGCCGCCCCAGGTCGCGGCGATCGTCGCCCGGCTGCTGGCCAAGACCGCCGAGGAACGCTACCAGAGCGCCTTCGGCCTCAAGGCCGACCTGGAGGAGTGCGAGCGCCAGTGGCGCGAGACCGGCGCGATCGCGCCCTTCCCGCTCGGCCGGGCCGATCTCTCCGAGCGCTTCCAGCTGCCCCAGCGGCTCTACGGCCGCGAGCGCGAGCTTGATGGGCTGCTGGCGGCCTTCGAGCGCGCCAGGTCGGGGCGCTCCGAGCTGCTGCTGGTCGCCGGCTCGTCGGGCATCGGCAAATCCTCGCTGGTCCACGAGATTCACAAGCCGGTGGTCCGCGAGCGCGGCTACTTCGCCAGCGGCAAGTTCGACCGGCTGGAGCGCTCGATCCCCTACTCGGCGCTGATCAACGCCTTCCGCGACCTGGCGCGCCAGCTGCTGAGCGAGGACGAGGAGCGGCTGGCCGGCTGGCGCGGGCGGCTGCTGGCGGCTCTGGCGCCCAACAGCCGGCTGATCAGCGACGCGGTCCCCGAGGTCGCGCTGATCGTCGGCGAGCAGCCGGCGCCGCCCGAGCTGCCGCCCGCCGAGGCGCAGCACCGCTTCGCCTACGTGTTCCACAGCTTCGTCCAGGTCTTCGCCCAGCCCGAGCACCCGCTGGTGCTGTTCCTCGACGATCTCCAGTGGGCCGACTCAGCCTCGCTCAAGCTGATCGAGCAGCTGCTGGCCGATCGCGCCGGCCGCGCCCTGCTCCTGATCGGCGCCTACCGCGACAACGAGACCGGCGCCGGCCACCCGCTGCTGCTGACGCTGGACGCGCTCAAGGACGCCGAAGCGCCCGTCAGCTCGATCAGCCTGGCCCCGCTGGCGCTTGACGATGTCGCCCGCCTCGCGGCCGACACGCTCCACGCCGATCCCGCCAGCGTCCGCCCGGTCGCCGAGGCGGTGTTCCAAAAAACCGCCGGCAGCCCGTTTTTCATCAACCAGATGCTGCAAACCCTCTACGAGCGCGGCGCGCTGCGGGCCGACCCCGGCCGCCTGCGCTGGACCTGGGACGAGGCCGAGCTGCGCGGGATGCAGATCGCCGACAACGTGGTCGAGCTGCTGGCGGCCAAGCTGCGCCAGCTCCCGCCGGCTAGCGGCGAGCTGCTGCGCCACGCCGCCTGCATGGGCGCCGGCATCGATCTGCAAACCCTGGCTCTGCTCGGCGACGACCCGGCGGCGACGGTCGCCGCGCTCTGGCCGGCGCTCAGCGACGGCTTCCTGACGCCGCTCGGCGACTCCTACAAGCTGCTCGACGGCGCCGACAGCGCCAGCCTGCGCGCCCTGCTGGCGGTGGTCCAGGTCGAGCTGCGCTTCGCCCACGACCGGGTCCAGCAGGCCGCCTACTCGCTGCTGGAGCCGGCGGAGCGGGCCGCGCTGCACGGGCGGATCGGCCGGCTGCTGCTTGAGCATCTGCCGCCGTCCCAGCGCGAGGAGCGGATCTTCGACATCGCCAACCAGCTCAACTTCGCCGCCGATCTCATCGACGATCCCGCCGAGCGCGAGCTGCTGGCCCGGCTCAATCTGCGCGCCGGCGGCAAAGCCCTGGCCTCCGGCGCCTACGCCCAGGCCGTCGACTATCTCCAAGCCGGCCTGCGCCTGCTGCCGGCGGACTGCTGGGAGCGGCGCCCGGAGCTGGCCCGCGACCTCCACGCCGCCGCCGCCCAGGCCGCCTACCTCAACCGCGATTTCGCCGAGATGGAGCGCCTGATCGCGCTGGGGCTGGCGCATGCCGCCTCGCTGCTGGAGCAGGTCCCGCTCTACGAAATCCGCATCCAGTACCACACCTCGCAAAACAACATGACCCAAGCGGTCGCCACCGCCCGCGAAGTGCTGGGGCTGCTGGGAGTCAAGCTGCCCGCCAAGCCGACCTTGCTGCACGTCGCCGGCGGGCTCGCCGCGACCAGGCTCAAGCTGGCCCGCACGTCGATCGACGCGATCAAGCGCCTGCCGCCGATGGCCGATCCCGAGAAGCTGGCGGCGCTGCGGATCCTGATGAGCGCCGTCGACGGAGCGTACATCGCCGCACCCAACCTGTTCCCGCTGATCGTCTTCCGCATGGTCGAGCTGTCACTGCGCCACGGCAACGCGCCCCAGTCGCCCTTCGCCTACGCGATTTTCGCCATTCTGATGGGCGCCGTGCTGGGCGACACACCTGGCGGCTACGCCTTCGGCCGCTTCGCCATCGAGCTGATGGACCAGCTCAAGGCCGACGAGCTGCGCGCCAAAGTCTATGTCTCGTTCAACATCACCATCCGCCACTGGACCGAGCACCTGCACTCAACGCTGGCCCCGTCGCTGGAGGGCTACGCCAGCGGCCTGGCGACCGGCGACATCGAGTACGCCTGCCACAACGCGATGTACTACTGCGCCTACCTGCTGTTCTGCGGCGAGCCGCTGCCCGCCGTGCGCGAGCGCCAAGCCCAGTACGCCGAGTTCATGCGCGCCCAGCGCCAGCAGTTCCACCTGGACTACACGACGGTCTATCAGCACGTCAGCGCCAGTCTGATGGACCCGTCGCCGCTTGAAGCGCCGGGCGCCGGCATCGCCGCCATGCTGCCCCGGCTGCTCAGCGACAACAACCAGACCGTCCTGTTCTGCGCCTACCAGGCCCTGGCCCAGCTCCACTACCTGGCCGGCGCCCCCGCGCTGGCCGCCGAGCACGCCAAGATCGCCCGCCGCTACGAGCAATCGGTGCTGGGCTCGGTCAACATCGCCCAGAACAATTTCTATCACTCGCTGGCGCTGCTTGGCCAGGCCCATGGCGCCAAGCCCGCCGAGCGCGAGCGGCTGCTGTGGGCCGTCGACGGCAACCAGGCCAAAAT
>DASWWB010000065.1:0-3433 GCA_036406115.1 Herpetosiphonaceae bacterium | reverse complement strand
GCGCGTCAGCCGCCCGCTCGAAGGCGGCGCCGGCAGGCAGGCCCGCGGGCGCCGCTCCGCCGTGGCGGCGCATCAGTTCGGCGGCGGCCGGCCATGGCTGCGTCAACAAGAGCAGGGTTCGTGGCATGGTTTCCTCTCAGGACGCGCCGGCGCGCCGGCTCGATAGGTTCGACAGGCCTTCCGCTGGGGGACGTGACGCAGTGCGGCGAATGGGTTGGCCGACGGCTGATTATAGCAAATTCCGCGTCCGCTCGCCTCCCGCAGCTTGGCCCCGCCTGCTGGCGACCTGGGCGAAAAACGCTTGCAGCGGCGCCTCCAGCTCATCAGGCCGGGCGAAGCTGTGGTAGCTGACGCTGGCCATGTCCTCCAGCTCGCGCAGCAGGGTGGTTTTGATCGGCCGGTCCTGCCAGATGGCGAACAGCATGGGGATGTTGGCGCCGCCAAAGAGGTTGTAGGCGACCTCGAAGGCCGAGCTTTCGCTCAGGCCGGTCCGCACGATGATCATGGCGTCGGCCCGGCCCAACAGCTCCAGGCGGAAGCGCCGGAAGTTCTGCGGGGTGAAGGGCTGGCCGCTGGCCTCGGCGAAGCGCTGGCGGAAGGTCTCGCTGGTGTCGGCGGCGGCGCCGGTCAGCAGGCTGAGGGGGTGGGGCCGGCCGTCGAGCCGGCGGAGCAGGTCCAGCACGCCCTGGATCTGCTCCGCCTCGGCCGCGCTGGCCTCGGTGAACGATTGCCGGACAAACAGATTGATGGTCATAGCGCCTCCTTGCGTAGCGACCAGCATATTCCGTCTTAGGGCGGAGATGTATTGTACCAGGCTCGGCCAGCGCATGTGGTATGATCGAATCAGTTTTCCGGGAACGCCCGGATCCCCATCTAGCTGAGAGATGCGAGAATCATGCTGCTGACGATCACCACGACCCATGTGCCGGCGACCGACCTCGGCTACCTGCTGCACAAAAACCCCGAGCGCCTCCAGACCTTCGAGCTGAACGGCGGCCTGGCCCATGTCTTTTACCCGGAGGCCAATCCCGACCGCTGCACCGCCGCCCTGCTGCTGGAGATCGATCCGGTCGGGCTGGTGCGCGGCAGGCAGGGCGCCGCCGCCCTGGAGCAGTATGTCAACGACCGGCCCTATGTCGCCTCGTCGTTCCTGAGCGTCGCCATCCGCGAGGTGTTTTCCAGCGCCCTGGCCGGCCGCTCCAAAAGCCGCCCCGAGCTGGTCGAGCAGCCGCTGCCGCTCGCGGCGACCCTGGCCGCCGTGCCCTGCGCCGGCGGGGCCGAGCTGCTGCGCCGGCTGTTCGAGCCGCTGGGCTACGCCGTCGACGCCCGCCAGCACCAGCTCGACGAGCGCTTCCCCGAGTGGGGCGACAGCCGCTATTTCACCCTCGGGCTGACCGGCGCCGCCACTGTCCACGATTTGCTCTCACACCTCTATGTGCTGATTCCGGTGCTCGACAACCGCAAGCACTACTGGGTCGGCGAGGAGGAGATCGACAAGCTGCTGCGCCACGGCGAGGGCTGGCTGGCCGCCCACCCCGAGCGCGAGCTGATCACCCGCCGCTACCTGCTCCACAAGCGCAACCTCGCCAACCAGGCGCTTGAGCAGCTGGTCCGCGACGAACAGGCCGATCCCGACGCCGAGGCCGCCCGGCGCGACGAGGAGGAGGCGGCGATCGAGGCGCCGGCCCGGCTCAACGACCAGCGCATGGGCGCGGTGCTCGCTGCGCTCAAGGCCTGCGGCGCCAAGCGCGTGCTCGACCTGGGCTGCGGCGAGGGCCAGCTGCTGCGCATCCTGCTCAAGGAGCCGCAGTTCGAGCGCATCCTCGGCATGGACGTGGCCTACCAGGTCTTGGAGAAAGCCCAGGAGAAGCTGAAGCTCGACCGCCTGCCGCCGATGCAGCGCGAGCGGATCGAGCTGATCCACGGCTCGCTGATGTACCGCGACCAGCGCCTCCAGGGCTACGACGCGGCGGCGGTGGTCGAGGTGATCGAGCATCTCGACCCGCCCCGGCTGGCGGCCTTCGAGCGGGCGGTCTTCGAGTTCGCCCGGCCGGGCACGGTCGTCGTCACCACGCCGAATGTCGAGTACAACGCCAAGTTCGAGTCGCTGCCCGCCGGGACAATGCGCCACCGCGACCATCGCTTCGAATGGACCCGCAACGAGTTCCGGGCCTGGGCCGACGAGCTGGCGGCGCGCTACGGCTACGCGGTGCGCTTCCTGCCGGTCGGCCCCGACGATCCGATTGTCGGCTCGCCGACCCAGATGGGGGTGTTCAGCCGTGAGCGATGAGCTGCCCGAGCTGCTGGTGCCGCTTGGCACCCACATCGTGACCAGGCTCGACCTTGCCGATCTGGCCGGGGCGCCGCGGCCTGCCGGCGCGGTGGCGATTGTCGTCGCCAATCCCGCCGACGACGAGCGCGGCTACCTGGCGCGCTTCCCCGACGGCGGCGAGGTCCGGCTGGCGCGCCGGCAGTTCTCGATCCGCAAACAGTCGGCGCGGGCGGTCGAGGGCTTGCCGCCGCAGCCGACGCTTGAGCGGGCGCGGCCCTACCTGATCTACCGCTGCGTCGTCGGCTCGCGGGCCTATGGTTTGGACAACGAGCAGTCCGACACCGACCGGCGCGGGATTTTTCTGCCGCCCGCCGCCTGGCACTGGTCGCTGGCCGGCGTGCCCGAGCAGGTCGAGGACCCTGCGGCCGAGGAAAGCTACTGGGAGGCCCAGAAGTTCCTCGGGCTCGCGCTCAAGGGCAATCCCAATATTCTGGAGTGCCTCTATTCGCCGCTGGTCGAGCATGCCTCCCCGCTGGCGCAGGAGCTGCTGGATCAGCGCCGGATTTTCCTGTCGCGCCGGATCTATCAATCGTACAACGGCTACGTGCTGTCGCAATTCAAGCGCTTGGAGCAGGATTTGCGCACCGCCGGGCAGATCAAATGGAAGCATGCGATGCATCTGGTGCGGCTGCTGCTCTCGGGCATCGCCGCCCTGGAGGAGGGCGCGGTGATGGTGCGGGTCGACCGCGACCGCGAGCGGCTGCTGGCCATCCGCCGCGGCGAGCAGACCTGGGAGCAGGTCAACGCCTGGCGCATGGAGTTGCACCGCGCCTTCGACCGGGCCTTCGCCCGCACCAGCCTGCCGGAGTTTCCCGACTACCGGGCCGCCGACGCCTGGCTGCTCAAAGCGCGGAGGAGCATGGTCGATGGATGAGCGCCTGCTGCCGATCGCCGCGTCCCAGCCGTATCCGCTGGCCTTCGCCACGCTCAGCGGCGCCCATCTCTACGGCTTCGATTCGCCGGATTCGGACTTCGACATCCGGGGCGTCCACGTCCTGCCGCCGGCGGAGCTGCTGGGCCTCAAGCTCGGCCCCGAGACGATCGAGGTCTCCGAGCTGACCGGCGGCCTGGAGCTGGATCTTGTCACGCACGAGCTGCGCA
>DASWWB010000064.1:0-5433 GCA_036406115.1 Herpetosiphonaceae bacterium | reverse complement strand
GGTGGCATTCACCCCCAGCACCACCAGGCCGGCATCCTGATACTGCTGGGCCAGGCGCACCAGCCGCGGCGTCTCACGCACACAGGGCGGGCACCAGGTTGCCCAAATATTCAGCACGACCACCTTGCCCTGGTAGTTGCTCAAGCGCACCATCGTCCCCGTGAGATCCGGCAGCGCAAAGGGCGGCGCGGTCTGGGTAACACGCGACGCGCCATTGGTCACGAAGGGATCAACCGTGCGTGGCGGCACGGCGGTTGACCACCAGCCGACCACTGCGCCCATCAGCAGCAGGCAGATCGCCATCAGGGTAAGCGTTTCGCGATCCCGTCGTCGCTCGGCGCTTGGCGTCAGATCCTGCCCCGTATCCACCGTGGGCGCCGACGCCTCACTGGCTACTGGCGCTGCGTGTCTCAGGTCCATGGTCCATCCTCCACCGCTGCCCATGGCGCTGGGACCGCCGGCAGTTGCTCGGCCGCAGCACGGCGGCGATGCGTGGCCCACCAGCGACCCA
Organism: Herpetosiphonaceae bacterium; assembly: GCA_036406115.1. Taxonomy (GTDB): domain Bacteria; phylum Chloroflexota; class Chloroflexia; order Chloroflexales; family Herpetosiphonaceae; genus DASWWB01. Next base: position 4,922 of record DASWWB010000064.1, on the reverse strand, counting down.
GGCCAGAAAGCCCACCGCCCAGGATCGTGAGCAGCATCCCCGCCCACACCAGCCGAATGCCAGGTTCACGCGTCATATCGAGATACACCCGCGCGCTCAGATCATCGCTGGCAACCAGGGCCGCCAGGCGGCCAGCCAGCTGGAGTTCGATCTGCTGGGCTTCGACCGCTAATCCGGCCAGGGCGATCGTTCCGTCCGCGACGCTGATCGGCGGGCTGAACGGCGCTTGATTGGCCGCCAACTGCATGGTTGGAGTGACGGTCCAGGTCTGCCCGGTCGGCGCCGTGATCTGCACCACCGCGCCAACCTGCGCTGGGGCTTGGCCCCCGGCCATCGCCGCCCGATCCACGAGCGCAAAGCGCTGAAAGCTCAGCAGATAGCCGCCCATCGGCTGCGGCTGGTCCTGGGTGAGGATGAGCCGATCCGGGCCGCTGCGGGCGGCGGGAATGACCTGGGAGGGGGCAACATACAGATCCTGCCACATGCCGTGATCAATGGCCGGATGGATCACCAGCTGACCACTCTTGGCAAACGTATAGTAGGGTGCCTCGGCGATCCAGGTGCGTCCGGTGTCAGGCTCGGTCACTTCAAGCTGCACCGCCGCACGCTGGAGGGGATCATCCGCGGGGACCGTCATGCCGCGAAAGGTGATGAGCCGGCCGAACACGCCCTGCGGGACATCCTGAATGAGCTGGAGCGCGGCGGTCTGCTTATACCAGCCGGTGCTCACGACCCCCATGACCAGCAGCCCAACCCCGGCATGCGAGAGATAGCCGCCAAGGTGCATGAGACCCGCCCGCCAGCGCTGAACGATCATGACCAGATTGGTCCCGAGCGCCAGCGTTCCCGCCGCGATAAACAGGAGGGCCACCGGATACGTGATATTGAGCAACAGGGCCGCAAACACCGCCACGCCCGTGCCAATGAGGGGCAGACGGAGACGTGGTTGCAGACGACCATAGCGTGTGTGATCCCAGGTCAGCAGCGGACCGACCGCCATGGCCAGGACCAACAGCAGGCCAAAGGGGGCCACAACCGGGCTGTAAAAATCCAGATCGACCGACATCTGGTGGGAAAAGCCCGGCAGCCGCGAGATGACCGGCATGGAGGTGCCAATCAGTACAATCGCCATGATGATCAGAAACAGGAGCGCGCTCAACAGCAACCCAAACTCACGGGAGACGACCCGCGTGTAGATGACCGCGCGCGGAATGGATCGCCAGCGCCAGCGGAGCAACGCCCCACTGAGCAGGACGCCACCTCCCATCAGCACCACCAGATAGCCCGTTAAACCCAGCTCGACAAAGCTATGCACGGAGAACGTGCCAAGAATGCCACTCCGCGTCAGAAAGGTGGAGTAGAGCACCAGCAGGTAGCCGCTCAGCGCCAGCACCAGATTGGTCCGCTGGAAGCGCTGCCGCCCCTGCTGGAGCAGCATCCCATGGAGTAAGGCGCTCACAATCAGCCAGGGCACGAGTGACGAGTTTTCGACCGGATCCCAGCCCCAGAACCCGCCCCAGCCCAGCGACTCATAGGCCCAGACCCCACCGAGGGCCAGGCCGGTGCCCAGGCAACACCAGGCCAGAATCACCCAGGGGCGTGCCAGCGGGACCCACGTCTCATAGGAGCCACGCCAGAGCGCCGCCACGGCAAAGGCAAACGGCACCGTCATGGCGGTAAACCCACTAAACAAAATCGGCGGATGGATGATCATCCAGCCATTCTGGAGGAGGGGATTGAGTCCCGCACCATCCGCAGGCACGGGCGACTGCGTCGCAAAGGGGGCCGCAACCAGCGTAATGAGCATAATCGCCACGGTCATGCCGAGGTACGGCACGAGAACAAACGGCGCCCAGGGGGAGGCGCGGAGCCGGTGCGCCAGCACCCAGGCGAGCAGGCTGCTTCCGAGCGCCCAGAGCAGCAGACTGCCGGCCTGACCCGCCCAAAAGGTCGCGGCGAGCAGCAGCGGTGGCAGACTCCGATCGGAGAACGAGGCCACATAGGTATACTGAAACTGGTGGGTCAGGAGATTGATGACCTGCACCACGCTCGCGCCACTGATGCAGAGCACCATCACGCGGAGAAAGAGCAGCGTTGCCCCCCGAACCTGCGGAACACCGCGTGCCCACAGAATTGCCGATACCATCGCGGTGAGGCCACTCGTAATGGCCAGCGCGAGCAAGGTATTGCCAAGATTCATGATTGCCCTTCAGGGCGTGCCCTGCCCCATGACAGCGCACGCGACCACGGTTATTTAAGGCCAAAGCTGGTCCGGATGCCCTCTTCGGCATCTAGGACCCACTGGGCGAGCGCGGTTTGCTGCCCCCACTGGCTGATGCGCATCAATTGCCCGGAGGCGAGCAACGCGCCCATCGCGATCAGGAGCACCCCGCTCAGGATATTCGTGGTATGGAGATACATGCGCCAACGGCCAAGCTGAACCTCCCAGCCGCGCCCCCGCAGCAGACGACCAGGCCCCCCGTGGGCGCCAAAGCGCTGATAGCAGGAGGCGACCAGGATGAGCGGGAGGCCCAGTCCGAGCGCATAGATGAAGGCCAACAGGGCGCCGTGCAGCACCGCCAGCCCCTGCGCGGCGAGCAACGTCAGCAAGGCACCAAGAATGGGTCCGACACAGGCGGTCCAGCCCAGGGCAAAGGTTGCCCCATACACATACGAGCCCAGCACATCCGGCGCACGCCGGTGCTGGTGGCCACTGCCGCCAAATCCACGACCCAGCAGGCTCAGCAGGCCAAACCCCATCACGATGAGACCGCCACCAACCGTCAGGAGCGGGAGTGCGCGAAACAGCAGCCGGCTCAGGGCCGTGGCGGTTGCCGCGAGGGCAACCAGACTGGTCGCCAGACCAAGAAAGAAGGCAATCGTCATCAGGACAATCCGCTCCCGGCGGGCCTGAAAGGTGAAGGCAAAGTACGCCGGCAGCAGCGGCAAGGTGCAGGGTGATAAGAAGCTCAAGACTCCTGCCAGGAAGGCGGGAATCGCCAGGACCAGCACCTGGCCAAATCCACCGGCTGCGCCCAGTGATTCGGGCGGCGGCGCAAGGGACTGGAGGAGCAGGACGCAACTGAGCGCTGCCAGCGTGCTGCTGAGCACGACGATGCGGTGACGCGACCGCCACCACGACCGAGGAGGACCGTCAGCGGACGGCATAGAATCAGTCGTTAGATTCATGAAACTCACTTCCTAAAGGATAACGGCGGAGGGATGGATGCCGTGCGCACGGTCCGATTGGTCAGCATAGCTGCCCCACGGCTAACCGCGCAGACACATGCAGGAGATCTTTAGGCGATAGGGGGAGGGGTCGGCGGGAAGGTATCCGCGCGGGCGTGATCGCTGTCTGCTGGCCGAGGGTGGCGACGCCGCGTCGTTGGGACGTGGAGGGCACGCTGGGGCGCGAGGACCGCCGTTGCACAGCTCCCCCACCCACAGGTCGTGGGGTGGGGACACGATCCTGGGAGCATGTCTCCTGTCTGGCCCGCCTCCATGGGTAGTACGTGAACGCATGCATCTGCTACAAACGACGCGCGCTCCGTGATGGTTGTCGCAGTCGTAGATGCGGTACCCACCAGCAACGCAAGGAAAAGCACCATGCCAAGTATGCTGATCATGCTACTCCACGGAGCCATCACACCACCCTGCCGTGGGCGCACACGCAGAGCGGTTCGGTGGTGGGGGGGACTCAGCATGGTCCCATGTGCTGATGAATGCATATACCCGTATCGTACCATAGGCAGCGCATGCCGGTTATGGACGCTGGCACACGTGCCGAGGTCCATGCGGATCAGCATGGCCGATTGTTCGCGGGCAGCGCCCGCCACGGGGGGCATGGACCCAGTGGTTCACCCCGGCGGGCGCACATCGCCACCAGCCCAGCGTCCTCGTGCGCCCGGTTCTGGGCGCTTTTCATCTGGGGCGAGACCACCGGGTGGTGCCGTCACCTGAAGTGGCCAGCTGGTCGTCCAGGTCGCCAGCGACTGGCGAACCTCGACGACCATCGTCCACGTACCCGCCATGGTATACAGGGCCGTCGCCGTATAGCGCCCAGCGGGCTGCGGCGCGGCCCACAGGTTCTGCTGCCCCATTGCCATGCCGGGCATCTCCAGGCGGATCGTCACCAGCGCATCCGCCACGGGTGTGCCCGTCGCATCGGTCAGGGTCACCGTCAGCGGAACCGGCTCCATGACCCGCACCGTGGCGGGGAGATCGAGCGTCACCGTCGTGTCCGCATACTGTCCCTGGAGCCGCTGGTGCGTTGCCGGTGCCGGGGTGGCGGGTGTACAGCCCCCCAGCAGGCCGGTGAGAATGAGGCTGATCAACAGCGGCCCGCTATACGCACGGCGTTGCCGGGGAATCGAAGCGGCCTGAGTCATCGCGCACGCTCCGCAGCATGCGGCTGCCGATACCCCACCCCGAGCAGAAAATCGCCAAAAAACCGCTCGACCACCCGATCACCAACGACAATCCCATGCTGCGCCAGCGCAGCAACAAAGTCAGCCCGCCCAAAGCGCCGCTCCCGCGGATGATCAAAGAAGGTCCGATACGACCAGCGTTCAAGGGCATGGCGCGTCACCTCGACAAAAAAGAAGCGGCCTCCTGGACGCAGCACCCGTGCCACTTCCGCAACGGCCAGATCCCACGCAGGAATGTGGTGGATAATCGCACTGTCGAGCACCACATCCATGCTCGCCGTGGGGACCGGGAGCTGGGCCGCATCGCTGATACTTACCAGCACCTCCGTGCCAAGGGCGGGTCGCAACCGGGCCGCTGCCAGGCGAATCATCGCCGGATCAAGATCCAGCGCATGCACAGTCTGCGCCCCAAACGTCTTGCGCAGAATCTCCGTCCCCACTCCCCGCCCACACCCCAGTTCCAGCACCCGCGCACCTGCCATGGTCCCGCCAAGA
>DASWWB010000063.1:0-4471 GCA_036406115.1 Herpetosiphonaceae bacterium | reverse complement strand
GCGATCCCGCGCGCCGTCCGGGCCAACGCCGAGGCCTTCCTGGCGGCGCCGATCGCCAAGCTCGGCCCGCGCGGGATCGCCAAGGCCGGCAAGCTGCTGGCGGACTGGCTGCGGCGCGGCGACGAGGCCAGGGGCGAGCTGGCGCGCATCGCGGCGCTGATGGAGCGGGGCGGCACCGGCGGCGCCTTTTTCCGAAACCTGTACCGCGATTTCCTGGCAGCCAGCCTGCCGATCTGCGACGAGCCGCTGCTGGCCGCCGGACACGAGCGCTACGCCGCGATCGCCCCGCTCTGGACCGAGGCCGCCGGCCTGCTGGAGCGCGCGGCGGCGAGCGGCGAACAGGGGGCGCTTGATCAGGCCGGCGCGCTGTTCGGGGAGCTGGCGCGGCGCGAGCGTGAGGCGATGGAGCTGCTGGCCGGCGTCCGCGACCGGCAGCCGGCGGCCTGAGCGGCGCTGCGCCCAAACCGGCGGGCAACAAAAAGCCCCGGCGAACTGCCGGGGCTTTGGCGCGGCTGGAGGGACTCGAACCCCCGACCCTTGGTTCCGAAGACCAATGCTCTATCCACTGAGCTACAACCGCCGATATGCTGTGCATGCTACCCGCTGCGGGCGGGATTGTCAACTGGGGGGATGGGGGACCGGGGATGAGGGGTCAGGGATCAGGCCAGATCGAAGGATGGCGGGCGCCGCCTAGTGGCTTGATCAGCTGCTTGTAACGGGGGGCTGGGCCGCAGGCTGCGCCGCGCCCCGCCCCACTCATCCTGACCCCTGACCCCTGATCCCTACTCCCCAAACCCCTAGGCGGCCACGGCGGTGGCGCGCAGAATCGCAATCTGCGTCTCCTCGTCGTCGCGGGGCAGCGTGGCGGGGCTGACCGTGAGCTTGTCGACGGCGTTCCACTCCTTGAGCGCCATATGGTGGGCGAACGTCTCCAGCGGCTCCAGGTGCGAGGGCTCGAAACTCTGCTGGGCGGCGGCGGCGCCGTAGAGCGGGATCACCAGTTTGGGCTCGATCTCGCTGATCACCTCGGACAGCTCGCTGGCGGCCAGGGCCCAGGAGCCATCGCCGACGGGCACGAACAGCACATCGACGGTGCCGATCTCATCAAGCTGGCCGGCGCTGAGCTTGTGGCCGAGATCGCCGAGGTGGCAGAACACCACATCATCGAGATGGACCACATAGACCGTGTTGCGGCTCTTGGCCTTCTCCTCGCCGCCGGCGTGCTGGGTGTGGACGCCGCGCAGCAGGATATTGCTGACCTCGTATTCGCCCGGGCCGTCGGCGACGAACAGCTGCTCCTTCATCGGCTTGACCGCCGCCACGTTGTTGTGGTCCGGCGCCTGGTGGCTCACCGCCACGATGTGGGCGGTCGGCTTGCCGATGTCGAGCCCGACGGAGCGATCGAACGGATCGATCAGCACGATGCCATCGCGCCCGCGCAGCCGCACGCACGAATGTCCGAGATAGATTACTTCTGCCATTGGTAGTACTCGTCCTCGCTTTAAAAACTCAACGCCATGCGCTGTCTTCATTATACCGCACATGGCGCCGTTTATTGCCGCAATTTAGCACATTTGTGTTAGGATAGACAAAATTCTGCGAGCGGGGCGGCGCCCCGGGGAGCGCGTATGGCCGGCGTGTTGTTGGATATGGCGATCTCGCTGGATGGATTCGCGAGCGGGCCGGATGGCGGGGACGCCGGCTTGCATGATTGGTATTTCGATCCCTCGCCGGCCAGCGCGCCGATCATCGCCGAGCTGCAAAGCTCGATCGGCGCGATGATCATGGGCCGAACAACCTACGGCGACGCCAGCGAGCAGGCGGAGACCGAGGACAATCCCTATCCGGTCCCGCATTTCATCCTGACGCACCGGCCGCCCGCCGAGGCCGCCAAGGATATCGTCTTCGTCGCCGACGGGATCGAGAGCGCGCTGCACCAGGCTCGGGCCGCCGCCGGCGAGCGGCTGGTCTGCGTCGCCGGCGGCGCGGCGACGGCCCGCCAGTTCCTCGCCGCCGGCCTGATCGACGAAATCCAGCTGCACGTCGTGCCGGCGCTGTTCGGCGGCGGGCTGCGGCTGTTCGAGCAGGGCTCGTTCGAGCGGATCGGCCTGGAGCTGACGAGGACCGTCGCCGCGCCCAACGTCACCCATCTGCGCTACCGCGTGCGGCGCTAGGCGTCGCGGCGCAGCGTCTCCAGGACCAGCGGAGTCGGCGGGCGGCGCTGCGCCGCGATCTCAATCGCGCCCAGCAGCCGGGGCTTAACGGCTTCAGCGGCTTCGGCCGAGCGGGCGTGGATCAGCAGCAGCGGCACGCCGGCCTCGATCTCGTCGCCGATCTTGGCCTTCAGCTCCAGGCCGACGGCGGGATCGATCGCCGACTCCTTGGTCTGGCGGCCGGCGCCCAGCTCGGCGGCGACCAGGCCCAGGGTCAGGGCGTCGATCCGCGAGACGAAGCCGGCGGTCGGCGCCGACAGCGGCTCGACGGCCGGGGCGGCGGGCAGCTTGAGCGGCTCGTCGATGTAGGCCAGGTTGCCGCGCTGGTTGGCGACGAACTGGCGGAACTTCGACCAAGCCTGGCCCGAGATCAGGGCGCTCTCCAGGCGGCGGCGGGCGGCGGCCTCGCTGTGGTCCTTGCCCGTCAGCAGCAGCAGCTGGGCGCCCAGCACCAGGCACAGCTCCTGGAGATCGGCGGGGCCGTGGCCGCGCAAGGTGTAGATCGCCTCCTGCACCTCGAGCACATTGCCGATCGCGTAGCCCAGCGGCTGGTCCATCGTCGAGAGCACCGCGGCGACCTTGCGGCCGGCCAGCGTGCCGATCCGCACCATCGCGTCGGCCAGCACCCGCGCCTGCTCCAGATCCTTCATAAAGGCCCCGGAGCCGACCTTGACATCGAGGACGATCGCGTTGGCGCCGGCAGCCAGCTTCTTGCTCATCACGCTGGCGGCGATCAGCGGGATGCTGTCGACAGTGCCGGTCACATCGCGCAGGGCGTAGAGCTTCTTGTCGGCGGGCGCCAGATCGGCGCTCTGGCCGGCGATCACCAGGCCGATCTTCTTGACCGCCCAGCGGAAATGCTCCTGGCTCATATCGACTTTCATGCCGGGGATGGACTCCAGCTTGTCGAGCGTGCCGCCGGTGAAGCCCAGGCCGCGCCCCGACATCTTGGCGACCGGCAGGCCGACCGCCGCCAGCAGCGGCCCCAGCACCAGGCTGGTCTTGTCGCCGACGCCGCCGGTCGAGTGCTTGTCGACCGTAATCGGCGCCACGTCGCTCAGGTCCAGCTCGTCGCCGGAGCCGACCATCTCCAAGGTCAGATCGGTGGTCTCGCGGTCGTCCATGCCGCGGAACAGCACCGCCATGGCCCAGGCCGCCATCTGATAATCGGGGATGGAACCATCGGTGTAGCCTTTGACGAGAAACGCGATCTCCTCGCGGGTCAGCGCTTCGCCGTCGCGTTTTTTGACAATCAGATCAACAGCCCGCATGCATAGCTCCCATGGTTAAGTTTGATGATATGGACGAATGTTCGCGTTTGGGGTCAGGGATCAGGGGCCAGGGCCGGCTGAGAAGCCTGGAAGGATTTCCCGGCGGCTCCCATTTCCTTGAAGTCCGGCCTGACCCCTGACCCCTGATCCCTAGCTACCCGACGAGGCGCCGGAACGCCAGCGGCAGTCGCGGCAGCAGATCGCCGGCGACGACGCCGCGGTCGCCCAGCTCATCGCTGAGCAGGCGGCCGGCCAGGCCATGGACGCCGACGCCGAGCCGGGCCGCGTCGAACGGCGCCAGGCCCTGGGCCAGCAGGCCGACAATCAAGCCGGCCAGGACATCGCCGGTGCCGGCCGTGGCGAGGGCGGCGTTGGCGGCGCCGTGCAGCGCCACCTGGCCGTCGGGCGCCGCCACGACCGTGTGCGCGCCCTTGAGCACGACCACCACGCCCCACTCGGCGGCGGCGCTGGCGGCGACCTCGGCGGCGTCCTCGCCGATCCGCTCCACACCCAGCAGCCGGGCCATCTCGCCCGGATGCGGCGTCAGCACCGTCGGCCGCTCGCGCAGCTTGACGGCCCAGTCCTCGACGCCGGCCAGCAGGTTCAGGCCGTCGGCGTCGATCACCAGCGGCAGGCTGCCCGGATCATGCTGCTCCTCGGCCGGTTTCTCAGCGGCCGGCTCGGGCTTGGCCTCGCGGCCGGAGCGGAAGCCGACGCCCGGCCGGTGCTTGGGCTGCTCCTCGCGCCCGAGCTGGCTGAGGAAGCCGACGCCCAGCCGGCGCTTGGTGCCGCCCAGCCCCAGCAGATGGCGCAGAAACTCGCCGGTCGCCTCCTCGCGGCCCAGGCCGCAGCCGACCAGCAGCCCGTCGTAGGCCCCGAGCTTCTCCAGGACCGCCTCAGCCGCCGCCTCGCCCAGCGCGCCGGGCTCCGGCTCGGGCAGCGGCAGGTAGGTCGCCTCGCGCAGGCTGGCGGCCGTGCCGCCGAAGA
>DASWWB010000062.1:0-1689 GCA_036406115.1 Herpetosiphonaceae bacterium | reverse complement strand
CTGGAGGGGCTGGCCGCCGCCTTCGTCGCCGCGCGCTGCCCCGAGCGCGCCGCCGACCCCTGGCGCGTCGTTTTCGCCACGCCGCCCGGCTGGGAGGAGGATTTGCAGGCCGTCGCCGCGCTCCACGGCAAGGACAGCTTCGCCGATCTGCCCTTCAATATTTACGGCTCGTGGGGCGTGATGGGCGCCGAGCGGCCGCCCGAGCCGCTGCCGCTCGCCCCCGACGAGCTGGCCTACAGCGCCGGGCTGCTGGCAGGCCTGCTCGACGCGACCGACCCCGCGCTTATCGCCGCCGCGCTGTACGGCGACGAGCTGGTGGCCGCCAACGGCTTCCCGACCCTCGGCCTGTCGGCCTACGCTGGCTTCCACGTCGCCTGGGCGGCGGTCCGGCGCCACGCCGAGCGCGCCGGCGCCGATCTCGCCGCCCAGTTCGCGCTGCCCGCCGCCGAGCTGCTGCGCCTTCTCATCGATTGAGGCTACCGCCCCGGAGGTTTGATTGACTCGTTTTCCCGCTTTGCGGACCTACGTCCTGCTGCGCGGCCTGCTCGCGCTGTTCAACACCACGATTTTCTCGATCGCGCCGCTGTTCCGCATCTCGGCGATCGGCATGTCGCCGCTGGAGCTGGTGGCGGTCGGCACGCTGCTTGAGGCCTCGATTTTTGTCTGCGAGATTCCGACCGGCGTGGTCGCCGACACCTACAGTCGCCGGCTTTCGGTTATCATTGGCGTAGCGCTGATCGGCCTGGCGTCGGTGATCGAGGGCGCGCTGGCCTCGCTGGCCGGCACATTCATCGCCCAGGCGGTGTGGGGCGTGGGCTACACCTTCACCAGCGGCGCCACCGAGGCCTGGATCGTCGACGAGTTGGGCGAGGCCGGCGCGGCTCCGGCGCTGCTGCGCGGCGCCCAGGCCGAGCAGATCGGCGTGCTGGCCGGCATCCCCTGCGGCATGCTGCTGGCGAGCGGCGCGCTCTGGCTGCCGCTGGTCGTCGGCGGCGCGGGGACGGCCCTGCTGGCGGCGCTGCTGGCCGCCGTGATGCCTGAGCGGGGCTTCCGGCCCACGCCCCAGGCCGAGCGCTCGACCTGGCGCCAGCTCGCCGACACCTTCGGCGCCGGCGCCGGCGTGGTCCGCCGCAGCTCGCTGCTGCTGACGATTCTGGCGCTGACGGCGATCGCCGGCGCCTCCAGCGAGGGCTTCGACCGGCTCTGGCCCTATCACCTGACCGCGACGATCGGCCTGCCGGCGTGGGGCGGCCTGTCGCCGGTGATCTGGTTCGGCCTGCTCAACGGCGCCGCCGCCGTCCTGAGCATGATCGCCACCAGGATGATCGCCGGGCGCTTCGACGAGACGCGCCAGCGCCGGGTCGCCAGGGCGCTGCTGGGGATCGATCTGCTGCTGATCGCGGCGCTGGCGCTGTTCGCCTTGGCCGGCAATTTCGCCGTCGCGGCGCTGGGCTTCCTGGCGGTGACGCTGCTGCGGCGGATCAGCGGCCCGCTGCGCAGCGTGTGGATCAATCAGCATATTCCGTCAGGGGTGCGGGCTACGGTGCTGTCGATGAACAGCCAGTTCGACGCCCTGGGCCAGATCGGCGGCGGGCCGGTCTTGGGGTTTATTGGCAATCGCTCGGTGCGGGCCGCGCTCGTCGCGGCGGCGCTGTTTTTGGCGCCGGGCATCGGGCTGTATCAGCGCAC
>DASWWB010000061.1:0-2921 GCA_036406115.1 Herpetosiphonaceae bacterium | reverse complement strand
CGCAAATACTGGATGAGCGCGCCGGCTGCCCTGGCGGCGAGGGCGCGATTGCCGAGGCCGTAGCCGTCCAGCGACTGGGCGCCGAACTGGGCCAGCAGCGCCTCGCGGGCGGTGCGGGCCTCCCAGCGCCAGGCCGGCCACTGGGTGACGGCGCCCAGCACCCACTCGGTTTCATTGGTGCCCTCGACCTTGCGGGCGGCCCGCTCATGGGGCAGCATGCGCTCGCGCTCGGCCTTGCGCATCGGCGCCAGGTCGTGCTCCAGCTGCTTGGTGGTGGCCTCCAGCTCCTGCGGCCGCAGCTCGGGCGCGTCGGCGACCAGCACCTCGGCCGCCTGGAGCCGCACCAGTTCGCCCTCCAGCTGCTTGCGGGCGTCGGCGCCGCCCAGCTCGGTGGCGCAGAACTCGCCGGTCGTCAGGTCGGCGTAGGCCAGTCCGACCTTGCCTTTCTCCTCGATCACGGCCACTAGGTAGCTGTTGCGCTCGGCCTGGAGCATCGTCGGGTTGGTGAGCGTGCCCGGGGTGACGACCCGCACCACCTCGCGCTTTTGCAGCGTCTTGTGGACGAAATCGTCCATCTGCTCGCAGATCGCGACGCGGTAGCCTTTGCCGACCAGCTGCTCGAGGTAGCTGTCGACGGCGTGGTACGGGAGGCCGGCCATCGGGGTGTTCTGGTCGTGGCCCAGGGCTTTGACGGTGAGGGTGATATCGAGGACTTCGGCGATCAGCTTGGCGTCGTCGCCGAAGGTTTCGTAGAAGTCTCCCAGGCGGAAAAACAAGATCACATCGGCATAATTTTTTTTGATTGACAGGTACTGCTGCCACATCGTCATCTTCGACATTTGCGCGTTCTCGCTTCTGTATCCACTCGGCTGCGACCCTGGCATTATACCACGATGGCTCGAAGTTGAACATATGTTCGCCAGCTCCGCCATGCGGCCGATGCGCGCCCGCCGCCGCCGGGTACCGCAGACCGAGCGCCGCTCCGTCGCTGTCCCCTTCTGCCCGCGACCTGGGATTGATAGAGTTGCCGCAGCGTTTGTTGATCATCGAATTGTCATCCCGGCGCCCGCCGGCGACATCACCAAGGAGCTTTCCCAATGACCGAAGCGTTGCTCGCGACCGAGTCGATCGATGTCCCCGGCGCCCCCGCCCTGCCGGGCCTCCGTTTCCGCCGTTTCCGCGGCCCCGCCGATTATCAGCTGATGGTCGATCTCGCCAATCTCTGCTCCCGCGCCGATGGCGATGAGTGGGTCTCCACGCTCCAGAACACCGCCTCGTTTTACGAACACCCCATCAATTTCAATCCCCGCGAAGATATGCTGTTCGCCGAAGTCGACGGCCAGCTGATCGCCTACGGCCGCTCCGAGTGGCGCCAGATCGAGGACGGGCCGCGCACCTACCTGCATCTCGGCTGGGTCCATCCGGATTGGCGCGGCAAAGGCCTGGGCGCCGCGATGCTGGCCTGGAACGAAAACCGGCTGCGACAGGTCGCCGCCGAGCAGGGCTACGCGGGCGAAAAAGTGTTCCGCGCCCACGGCGCCGAGATCAATCCGGGCGGGCTGTCGCTGCTGGAGAACGCGGGCTACAAGGTCGTCCGCTTCGGCTACGATATGGTCCGCGACTTGACGGCGCCGATCGAGGAGGCGCCGATGCCCGAGGGATTGGAGATCCGGCCGGTCACGCCCGACGACTACCGCGCGGTCTGGAACGCCGATGTCGAGGCCTTCCGCGACCACTGGGGCTACAGCGAGCCGACCGAGGCCGATTTCCAGCGCTGGCAGGCCGGCATGTTCTTCCAGCCGGAGATTTGGAAGATTGGCTGGGCGGGCGATGAGGTCGCCGGCATGGTCCTCAATTTCATCATGCACGAGGAGAATCGCCAGCGCGGGGTGTTGCGCGGCTACACCGAGGGCATCAGCGTGCGACGGGCCTGGCGCCGGCTCGGCTTGGCGCGGGCGCTGCTCACCAGCAGCATGCTGATGTTCCGCGAGATGGGGATGACCGAGGCGGCGCTGGGCGTGGACGCCGAGAACCCCAACGGCGCGCTCGGCCTCTACGAAAGCGTCGGCTTCAAGGTCGTGCGGCGCGGCTTCACCTACGAGAAGCCGCTGTAGGATACGATCGGGGCGGTGGGGCGGCGGATCATCGATCCACCGCCCCGCCGCGTTAATCACGCTCGGCGGCCGAGCGCTCGCGCTCCAACAGCGCCCGCTTGCGCTCCGTCCCCCAGCGATAGCCGCCCAGCCCGCCATCGCCCTGGATCACCCGATGGCACGGGATGGCCAGGGCAACCTTGTTGCTGGCGCAGGCGCGCGCCACCGCCCTGCTCGCCGCCGGCTGGCCGATCATCCCCGCCACCTCGCCGTAGGAGCGCGTCTCGCCGGCGGGGATGGACCGCAGCGCCTGCCAGACCCGCCACTGGAACGCGGTGCCGCGCACATCGAGCGGCAGATCCAGCGCGGTCCGCTCGCCGGCCAGGTGGCTGACGACCGCCGCGCCCCAGGCGGCCAGCCCGCCGTCGTCGCGCGCCAGCTCGGCGGCCGGGTACTCGCGCCGCAGCTCGGCCTCCAGCGCCGCCTCGTTGTCGCCCAGCGCCACCGCGCAGACGCCGCGCTCGGTGGCGCCGATCAGCAGCGGCCCCAGCGGGCTGGCGAGCAGCGCGTAGCTGATCCGCAGCGCCGCGCCGCCGCGGCCGTAGGCGCCCGGCGTCATGCCCAGGCCGTGGGCCGGCTGGTACACGGTGCTGGACGAGCCGAAGCCGGCGTCGAAAGCCGCCGCCGTGACCGGCTCGCCCGCGTGCAGCCCGTCCTTGAAGCGCTGCGCCCGCCGCGCCGCCACGTATTCGCGCGGCGACACGCCGACAATCCGCTTAAACACGCGCTGGAGATGGAACGGGCTCATCCCCGCCGCCTCGCCCAGCG
>DASWWB010000060.1:0-5203 GCA_036406115.1 Herpetosiphonaceae bacterium | reverse complement strand
TGATGTAGCGGCGGGCCAGCGCCAGGGTGTCGATCACCGGATTGGCCAGCGGCGGCAGCCCGAGGGCTTGCAGCTCGGTGGTCAGGAAGGCGACATCGAAATAGGCGTTGTGGGCGACCAGCACTGCGCCGTCGAGCACGGGCAGCAGCCGCGGCACGACCTGCTGGAACCCTGGCGCGCCCGCCACCATCTCGCCGGTGATGCCGTTGACCGCGAAGGCGTCCGGGTCGATGCTGCGACCGGGATTGACCAGCTGGTCGATCTCCCCCGTGACCTGGCGGCCCTCCAGGCGCAGCGCGGCGATCTCGCAGATGCGGTGGCCAGCTTGGGCATCCAAGCCGGTGCTTTCCAGGTCGATCAGGACGAACGGAACAGTGTGCAGGGGCTGGTCAAGGTTCGGGTGCATGCGGCGTGTTTCTAGGCGCAGGGGCCAATGGGTTTGCGATACTCTCTGGGTAGTTTAACATACAATTGGGGCGGGCGCTGTTTGAGGGGCAGGGATCAGGGATCGGGCCGGACTCCGGGACGGCGGGCGCCGCCAAGCACGCCGCGTTGCTTTGCATCCCCCGACCCCGACCCCCGACCCCTGACCCCCGACCCCTGACCCCCGATCCCTGATCCCAAGATCACGGCTGAATCAACCCGCGCCGGATCGCATACTTGACCAGATCGGTGCGATCGTGAAGATCGAGCTTCTCCATGATGTTGGTGCGGTGGCTCTGGACGGTTTTGACGCTGATGATCAGCTGGGCGGCGATCTGGCGGTTGGTGAGGCCCTCGGCGACGAGCTTGAGCACCTCCAGCTCGCGGTCGGTCAGATCGACTGGCGGCGTGCCCTGGTCGCCGGCGTGCAGCGCGACCATGGGCTGGGGCAGGGCCGGGTCGAAATACTCGTCGCCGCGGCGCACGGCCCGGATGGCGGCGACGAGATCGGTGGCGGCGGCGCGCTTGAGCACATAGCCGGCGGCGCCGGAGCGCAGCGCCTCCTTGAAATACTCCTCGCCCTCGTGCATGCTGAGGAAAATGATCTTGGTCGCGGGGGCGCGCTCGCGGATGGCGCGGGCGGCGGCCAGGCCGTTCAGATCGGGCATGGCGATGTCCAGCACGGCGACCGCCGGCCGCAGGGCGTCGACGAGGTCGATCGCCTCGGCGCCGTTGTCGGCGGTGCCGATCACCCGCAAGTCGGGCTGGGCCTCCAGGACCATGCGCACGCCGTCGCGCATCACCGCGTGGTCGTCGGCCAGGACAATCGTGATCTGCTCAGGGCTCATCAAAGTGGCTCCCCAGCCGCTCCCGCCGGCGCCGGAGGCGGGCGCTGCTGGAGCGGAATGTCAATATGAATCTCGGTGCCGACGCCCGGCGTGCTGTCCATGCTCAGGGCGCCGCCGAGCAAGCTGATCCGCTCGTGCATGCCGAACAGCCCGACGCCGCGCCCGCCGTCCAGCCCGGGGCGGACCGAGCGCAGATCGAAGCCGACGCCGTCGTCCTCGACCCTGGCGCGCACGACGTTGGGCTGGCTCAGATTGAGATCGACCTCCACGTACGAGGCCTGGGCGTGCTTGATGATGTTGGTGAAGGCCTCCTGCATCACCCGGTAGAGGGCGATCTCGACCGTGGCCGGCAGCCGGCGCTCCTCGCCGCGCACCTGCACATCGACCCGGATGCCCAGCGGCTCCAGCCGCTCCTGGGCCTGGGCGCGGATGGCGGCGGCCAGCCCCAGGTCGTCGAGCTGCGAGGGGCGCAGATCGGCGATGATCGTCCGCACGCCCGCCAGGGTCCGCGAGGCCAGCCCGCCCAGCTCCTCCAGCCGCCCGACGACCTGCGGCGGCGCAGCCGGGGCGGCGCCGGCGGTCTGGGCGTAGAGGACCAAAGTGGCCAGGGCCTGGGCGGTGTCGTCGTGCAGCTCGCGGGCGATCCGCCGCCGCTCCTCCTCCTGGGCGTCGATCACCTGCTGGGTCAGGCGCTCGGTCAGCTCGCGCGAGCGCTCGATGGCGCGGGTGTCGTCCTCGACTTGGTCGAGCATGGTGTTGAAGGCCACCGAGAGCTGGGCGATCGTCGGGTCGCCGGAGCGGGGCGTCGGGGCGCGCACGCTCAGATCGCCGGCGGTGACGCGCTCGGCGGTGGCCTGGAGGTCGGTCAGCGGGCGCAGGGCGTAGCGCAGCAGGGCGTAGTTGACGCCCACGCTCAGCACCAAGCCGATGAAGGCGAACGTGATCGTGAGCTGCCCGCTGCCAGTCTGCGAGAGCTGGCGGGTGGTCCAGGTGCCGGCGGTGGCGCCCAGGCAGACGATCGCGCTGTTGACGATCAAAATCTGATACAGTAGCGGTATGCGTCGCATGGCATCATTGTACCAAGGATCGGCGGCGCGCTGGGAGGTGCGGCATGAGATGGGTTTCGATCGATCGCCTCAAGCGGGCGCTCAAGCGGATCGGGCTGCTGGCGCTGATCGGCGCGCTGCTGCTGGCAGGGCTCAACGGCTGGGTCCTCGCCAGCGCCAGCGGCCGAATCTACAGCGACCTGGCGGCGGTCCCGGCCAACGATGTCGGGCTGCTGCTCGGCACCAGCAGCAGGGTCGCCGACGGCCGGGGCAATATTTTCTTCCACTACCGGGTCGAGGCGGCGGCCCGGCTGTATCACGCCGGCAAGATCCGCGCGATCCTGGCCAGCGGCGACAATTCCATCAAGGAATATGACGAGCCCAGCGCGATGCGCGAGGCCCTGCTCAAGCTGGGCGTGCCCGACGCGGCGATCACGCTCGACTACGCCGGCTTCCGCACGCTTGACTCGGTGGTGCGGGCCAAGGATGTTTTCGGCGCCACCAGCGTGACGATCATCACCGACGACTTCCACGCCCCGCGCGCGGTCTTCCTCAGCCGCCAGGCCGGCCTTGAGGCGATCGCGTTCCAATCCGAGCCGGTGCCGTTCGGCATCGCGCCCCAGCCGCGCATCCGCGAGGTCGGCGCCCGGGTCAAGGCCTGGCTCGATGTCTTCATCCTCGACACCCAGCCGGCCTTCCGCGGCCCGCGCGAGGTGATCAAGGGGCTGGAGCAGCCGGGCGCGGGGCAGCAAGGATCCGCCCCGGCGCTCGCCAAGGAGACCGTGATCGCTGACAGCCGCTAGCCGCCACCAAGGAGGCGCCCATGGCCACCCCGCAGACCACGCCCGAGACCGCCGCCCTGCCGCTGCCGCCCGGCAAGTCCGGCCTGCCGCTGCTCGGCGAGACATTGGATTTCGTCCGCTCGCCGGCCCGCTTCATCGAGCGCCGCCAGGGGCGCCACGGCAACGTGTTCCGCACCCATCTGCTGGGCGCGCCGACCGTCTATCTGCTCGGCGCCGAGGCCAATCGCTGGATTTTCGCCGGCGAGGAGCACTATCTGCGCAACCGCTGGAGCGCCGGCGTGCGCCAGCTGCTGGGGGCGCAGTGCGTGGCCATGCTTAACGGCCAGGAGCACCGCGAGCGGCGCAAGCTGCTGGCGCCCCACTTCGGCTACCCGGCCATGCGCGCCTTCGTGCCGGAGATCGAGGCGATCGCCCGCCGCCACCTCGCGGACTGGGCCGCCGCCCCCCAGCCGCTGACGGTCTTCCCCGCGATGCGCGCCCTGGCCTTCGAAATCGCCGTGACGCTGATCATGGGCCGCGAGCAGCTGGATCTGCCGGCCATGAGCCGCCTGTTCCGCGCCTGGACCGCCGGGCTGTTCGCCCCGCTCACGCTCAAGCTGCCCTGGACGACCTTCGGCAAGGCGCTCAAGGCCCGGGACGAGCTGCTGGCGATCATCGGCGGCGTCGTGGCCCGGCGCCAGGCGCTCGCCGAGCAGCCCGCCGACATCCTCGGCTCGCTGATCAGCTGCCGCGACGACGCCGGCCAGCCGCTGCCGCGCCAGACGATCGTCGACGAGATTCAGCTCCAGCTCTTCGCCGGCCACGACACGACGGTGGCCGCCACCTCCAATCTGCTCCTGCTGCTGGCCAATCACCCCGAGGCGCTGGCCCGCGCCCGCGCCGAGCAAGCCGGGTGCCCTATGGGCGATGAGCCGCTTGCGCTGGAGCAGATCAAGGCCATGCCCTACCTGGCCCAGGTGATCAGCGAGGGGCTGCGCCTGATCCCGCCGATCGGCGGCGCCTTCCGCGTCACCACCGAGGAGGTCAGCTACGGCGGCTACCGCATCCCCGCCGGCTGGACGATCGGCATCAGCCCGCGCGCCGCCCACCGCGAGCCGGGCTGGACCGATCCGGACCGCTTCGACCCGGACCGTTTCGGCCCCGAGCGAGCCGAGCACAAGCACGCGCCCTGCGCCTTCATCCCGTTCGGCGGCGGGCCGCGCGTCTGCCTCGGCCAGCACTTCGCCATGGTCGAGATGAGCGTCATCCTGGCGCTGCTGCTGCGCGGCTACCGCTGGGAGCTGGAGCCAGGCCAAGACCTCGCCTATTCGTTTATCCCGTTCCCGCGCCCGAAAAGCGGCATCCAGGTCCGCTTCGCGCCGCTGGGCTGACACGCAGCGCGGCGCCCCGACAATCATCGGGGCGCCGCGCTCGTTCGGGCCGGGGGCGGATTTAGCCGTTGGAGCAGAGCGGCTCGGCGCGCTCCTCGATCGTCGCGCCCGGCGGCGGGGCGAAGACAAACAGATCGGCGGGCACGGCGGCGGGATCCAGCAGCTCGTCGACCGTGATCCGGTCGCGCGACTCGGTGCGGCCGCCCTCGTACTCGAAGGTCGACTGGAACTGGACGATCTGGCCGGTGGCGAGATCGATCCAGACGCGGGCGCCGTTCCAGTCGATCACCTGGGTGTCGCGCTCGCCCAGCCGCTCCTCGCCGACATAGGTCAGGTTGTCGTAGCCGCTCATCTCGGCGAAGAAGGCCGGGTCGCCGACCCACTGGCCCAGATCGTAGGAGCAGGCCGCGAAGGGCGCCTTGACGACCGCGTTGGCGGCGGGATCGATGCTCCAGACATTGCGGCCGTCGATCAGCTGGCCGGGCAGCGCCATGTTGCCGCCGTCGGGCTGGGAGCCGTCGGGCAGCACCGTGCCGTTGAGGGCCTGGCGCGGCGGCAGCCAGACCAGGACCCGGCCCTGGTCCTCCTTGAGCCAGATCTCATCGCGGTAGGCGATTTCGCCGCCGGTGCCGCTCATAAACGACTCGCGGACCAGATGGCGGACCTGGCCGCCCGGCGCGACCACGCCGGCCTTGGCGCCGGCCTCGCGCGCC
>DASWWB010000059.1:0-6248 GCA_036406115.1 Herpetosiphonaceae bacterium | reverse complement strand
CCGGCCGCGCGGCCGCCGAGAACGCGCTGCTGCGCGGGATCGCGCTCCGGCAGCCGGCGCGGCTGATCGCCCGCGAGCTCCAGCGCGAGCTGGGGATCGGCCTGGAGCAAGCCCTGACGGTCGCCCGGACGGAGGGCCTGCGGGCCGCCCGCGAGGGCCAGCGGCAGATCTTCGCCGCCAGCGGCGTGGTCACTGGCTGGCGCTGGGTCTCCGCCCTGACGCCGCGGACGTGCGCGATGTGCTGGGCAATGCACGGCACGATCCACCAGGTCGATGAGATCTTCGGCACGCACCCCAACTGCCGCTGCACCATGGTCCCGGTGATCCGCCCGGAGCTGCTGACCCAGCCGCAGACCTTCGCCACCGGCGCCGAGCGCTTCGCGCGGCTCGCCGGCAAGACCCAGCTCGCCATCCTGGGACGCAAGAAATACAACGCCTACGCCGCCGGCGACCTGGCGCTGTCTGATGTGGTTGGCTACCGCGACGACCCGAAATGGGGGCCAACCCGCTTTGAACGGTCCTACAAATCCATCACAGGAGGTTCCCGATGATCATCTCGCCCGCCCTTCGGTTCCGCTGGTTCGAGGATCCCAACAGCCCTGCCCCGGCGCCGGCCCCCGCGCCCGCTCCAGTGCCGGCCCCCGCCCCCAGCCCCGCCCCGGCTGCCGAGCCGCCGGCCATCAGCCCCGCCGACCTGGCCGCCCTGCGCGCCGAGCTGGCCAATGTGCAGGCCAAGCACAAAGAGCTGGCCGACGCCGACGAGGCCCGCAAGACCGCCGAGCTGACCGATGCCCAGAAGGCCGAGGCCGCCAAGGTCAAGGCCGAGGAAGCCCGCGACAAGGCGCTCGCGGATCTCAAGCTGGAGCGTGCCAAGCTGGCGATCGCCAAGGCCGCCGGACCGCTCAACGTGGATGTTGAATTGGCCGAGGGTCTGCTGCTGGCCAAGATGGAATATGACGCCGACGGCAACCCCAAGGGCGTCGACACCGCCCTCAAGGCCCTGCTTGTCAAGCATCCGAACCTGGTAAGCGGCTCGTCCAGCTCCAACCCCACCAACCCCGCGCGCGGCGGCGCGCCGGCCGGCAAGTTCGATCCCAAGAATCCCCCGCGCCTGGGCACGCCCGGGCTGTTCAAGTCCTAGTCCGCCCCGTCGGCCCTCTCATCCCTAGCGGCCGCCCGGCCGCCCCTCAGAAGGAGTCCACCCCATGGCTATCTCCAGCAACGCCCTG
Source organism: Herpetosiphonaceae bacterium (assembly GCA_036406115.1). Taxonomy (GTDB): domain Bacteria; phylum Chloroflexota; class Chloroflexia; order Chloroflexales; family Herpetosiphonaceae; genus DASWWB01. The sequence goes on along the minus strand of DASWWB010000059.1, from coordinate 5,019 downwards.
AGCCTCGCCGCCTACTGTCTGATGAGCAATGATCCGATCGTGCAGGCGATCGGCTGGTCGCTGATCGAGAACGGCAGCATCCTCGATGACATCCCGCTGGTCAATCAGCAGACCTTGCTGGCCAACGGCACCCGCTGGGAGGGCAACCTGCCCACCGTCAACTGGTCCAACCTCAACGAGGAAGGCGCCGTGACGAGCGGCGTGCCCACCCCGTTCCAGGAGCAGGCGTTCATCATCCGGAACAACATCGACACCGACAAGTTCCTGGTGCTGGACAAGAACCAGATCGCCGACCCGCGCGGCGTGCAGCTCGCGGCCTACATGAAGGCCGTCGCCTATGAGTTCAACCACCTGTTCATCAACAACAACCACACCTCGGGCAACGCCAAGGCCATCGTCGGACTGCGCGAGCGCATCGACAACGGCGCCAAGTACGGCGTCCGCAGCGAGAATAAGATCGCCGGCGGCGGCGTGGACATGACCAGCGGCGCCATGACCGCGGCGACCTTCGCCGCCTTCACCGAGCTGGTGGATCAGCTCCTGTGGTCCGTTGGCAGCCCCAGCGGCGCCGGCGTCGTGCTCTATCTCAACGATGTGATGAAGCGGCGCTGGGACCGCGCGCTGCGCCAGTTCAGCGGCGCCGGCGGCTTCTCGACGGCGACCGACCAGTTCGGCCGCACGATCGAGATGTACAAGGGCGCGGTCATCCGCGACATTGGCCTCAAGGCCGATCAGTCCACCAAGATCATCACGGCCACCGAGACGGCCGCCGGCGCCGACAGCAACAACACGCACACCTCGATCTATGCCGCCCACTTCGGCATGGACCAGCTGATGGGCTGGCAGTTCGAGGAGCTCCAGGGCCGCGACCTGGGCCTGATGGAGAACGGCGCCATCTACCGCACCTCGATCGACTGGGCCGGCGGCCTCTACCCCAACACGACCCGCTGCGTCGCCCGCCTGCACGGTATCAAGCTGAGCTAACCCCCTCTGATCGCCCCGGGCGGGCTTCGGCTCGCCCTGCCCCTTTACCCGCCCCTCTTATCCCCTGGAGGTTCCCATGGCTGCTGATGCCAACTCCGTGTTGCAGGCCTCGACCACCAAGACCGCCTCGTTCAACGGTGCCGCCTTCGATCTCAAGGTCGGCACGCCGCTGCGCGGCCTGAACGCCCGCGTGCTCTACAGCGCGGCCACCAACGCCTCGGGCTCGAACTCCTTCACCTTCTCCATCGAGCACTCCGACGATAACTCGACCTGGTACGCGCTGGCCAGCGGCGCGGCCTTCGTCGTCAACCTCTCGACGACCGCCCAGGCCGGCGAGACCTTCATCCCCTTCACGACCAAGAAGCGCTATGTGCGCCTGGTCGCCACCCTGGCCGGCGGCGGCTCGACGCCGACGATCACCTACCAGGGCGAGATCGTCTCCGGCAATCCCTAGTCCCTGACCTGATGCCGACGGGCGCCGCCTGGCGGCGCCCCTAGTCTCCTGGAGGAGCCCATGGTCCCCGCACCCGCTACCCGCTGGGTCCGCGACATCCGCAACCCTAACCCCAAATTGCAGCCGGTCATGCAGGTCATCGAGCCGCTGGCCAGCGAGCTGATCGACGGCGTCACGCACGTCGAGGAGCCCGATCCCAACGCCGCCCCGGCGGCGCCCGCCGCGCCCGCCCCGGCGCCCGAGGAGGCCCAGGATGGCAGTCCGGCCAACGATGGCGAGCCTGATTAGCCGCGTCCGCCAGATGATCGGCGACGACGCCGGCGACGGCCAGGTGTTCGACGACCAGACGATCCAGGACGAGCTGGACGGCAACCGCCAGCAGGTGACGGAGCTGTGGCTCTCGCACGAGGCCAGCCGGCAGGGCGGCGAGCTGGTCTACCTCAACTGGCTGGCCCCGATGGGCGACTGGGAGGCCGACGTGGTGCTGCTCGATGCGGCCTACGCCGAGCTCACGCCGGCGACGAGCGACCTGATCAACGGCCGCTGGAGCTTCGCCGAGACGCAGACCCGGGTCTATGTCACCGGCAAGTCCTACGACCGCTACGCGGCCGCTGCGGCGCTGCTCGATGCGTGGGCCGCCAAGGTCAAGCTCAAGGTCAACTTTCAGGCCGGCCCCACCCGGGTCAATCTCAGCGAACAGTTCGCCGCCCTCCGGACGTTGGCCTGCGAGTTCCGCGAGCGCCAGCGGCCAACCATCGGCCGGCTGACGAGGAGCGATCTCAATGCTGACGACTTCTGACCTGGCCTGGATGACCGCCGCCTGCGCCGCGCTCCAGCCCGAGCCGACGGCGCAGATCCAGGCCTTCGAGCGCATCGACTATCCGTCGGGCGGCTGGGCCGAGGAGTGGACTACGATCGCCACCCGCAGCTGCCGGATCGACGACGCCAAGCAGCCCGAGCTGGTCGATCTGGGCGGCGGCAAGCAGGCGGTCGCCCGCCACATCCTCGTCTTTCCGCCCGACGCCCCCGTTCTCCCCGTCCACCAGGTCGTTATCGGCAGCCGTACCTTCAAAGTAATCCGCCCCCTGCCCCACTCCTACAACGTGCAGCTGGAGGTCCTGGCCGCCGAGCTGCTCCCCGCCTGAGAGGTCCCCTATGCCCTCCCGCGTCTCCTCGCTCAGCCTATTCAGCCAAGCCGCCGCCGGCATGGAGACCCGCGCCGGCGCGATCGTTGAGGCGCACGCCAACCTGGTGCTGGCCAACGCGATCGAATCGATGTCTGGCCCCAAGAGCGGCACCGTTTACGGCGAGCATCAGGCCTCCGCCCCGGGCGAGCCGCCGGCGATCGATCTGGGCGATCTGGCCAACTCCGGCAGCGCCGTGATGGTCGGCCCGACGACCGCCGAAATCACGTTCGCCGCCCCCCACGCCCCACACCTGGAGTTCGGCACGGTCCACGTCGAGGCCCGGCCGTTCCTAACGCCGGCGCTCACCCAGTCGGCCGAGGCCTTTGTCGAGGCGATGAAGGAGGTCGCTGATGTCCGCTAACGAGGGCGTCGAGCTGCTGGTCGCCAAGACCTGGCTGGTCACCACCCTGCGCGCGGACGCCACGCTGGCCGCGCTGGGGATCCACGAGCGCCGGCGGCCGCCGGGCGCCACCGGGATCGTCGGCGTCGTGCGTCTGCTCGATCCCGGGCTTAACACCAACGCCCTGGGCGGCAGCCACATCCTGGCCCGGCCCACCTTCCTGGTCGAGTTCTGCTACCAGGGCTCGGCCGACGATCCGCTCGCGCCCTACGTGATCCTCGCGCACTCCCTGGTCAACAAACAGCGCGGCCTGGTCCCCGCCCTGGGCGGCGAGATCTTCAGCTGCATCCGCCTGCGCTCGTTCGAGCAGACCGAGTTCGAGGCCGCGACCGAGTGGCGCCGGCTGGGCAATGTCTACCAGCTCGGCGTCGGCAACGCATCCTAACCCCTCCCCACCCTATCCCCACAGGAGGCCACCCCCATGATCGCAACGATCAACCAGCTCACCCAGCTCGTCGTCGAGTCCGTCAAGGGCACGGCGCCGGGCGTCGGCTTCAAGCGCTTGCAGTCCACCACCGTGCTGCCGGCGACCGAGGTCGAGATCGAGACCTTCCGCGCGCAGGGCTACCGCTTCCCCGGCGTGGCCGTGCGGCACAAGGAATGGTCGCTGTGGAAGCTGAGCGGCCTGCTCAGCTACACCGATGTCATCTACGCCCTGGCCGGCATCCTCAAGGCGCCGACCACGACCCGGATCATCCCCTCGACCGGCCTGGCCTATCGGCATGTGTTCACGCCGGTCGCGCGCGGCGCCAACGCGCGCAAGACGTTCACGGTCGAGCACGGCGAGACCGGCCAGGTCATCGAGCGCTCCAGCTACGGGACCTTTGCGGCCTGGTCGTTCAGCCTGACCCGCTCCGCCGACGCCGCCAAGAACGAGCAGAGCGGCGCGCTGTTCGGCCGCCGGCTGCTCGACTCGGTGAACGACGCGATCAGCCTGACCAGCGGCGCCGTTGACCTGGCCGTCCGGCCGGTCTCCACCTCCGACGTCTGCCTCTACTTCGCCGACGCCTACGCCGATCTCGCCACGGCCGACCCGATGAACAACGCCTTCAGCGTCGATTGGGGCCTGGCCGACGTGGCGGCTGCCGCCTGGGATCTCAACCGCAACAACGACTCCTTCAAGGAGGATGTCGAGACCCCGCCCAAGGGCACGGTCACCCTCGAACTGGCCGCCGACGCGATCGGCCAGGGCTTCAAGGCGACCATGCGCGCGGGCGCGACCAAGTTCCTGCGGATCGAGTGCAAAGGCGCGTTCATCGAGTCCGACGGCGGCGATGACATCCACGAGCTGATCATCATCGACTGCGCGCTCAAAATCACCGGCGTCGGCGAGAAGAAGGACACCGGCGGCGTGTACGCGATGGCCTACACCTGCGAGATCGCCTACGACGATGTCTGGGGCTATGCCATCTACGCCGAGGTCATCAACAAGCTCGCCGGCCTGTAGGCCACCTCCGCCCTCCCCCCCCTCCCCCCTTCGGGCGCCGCCTGGCGGCGCCCCTACTCCCCAAAGGAGCCCCCCAATGGAAATCGCAGATCTGGTCGCGCAGGAGCGCACCATCCCCGTCAAGTACGCCGGCAACGAGTTCAACATCACCTATCGCGTCGGCGAGATCGTCCCGACCTTCTGGGACTGGTACGACGCGGCCCGCGAGACCGACTACAACCACCGCCTGGCCATTCTGGCCGAGCGCCTGATCGTCAAGTGGGACCTGGTCGACCAGGGCGTCATGGTCCCGACCGATCGCAAAACCGTCGCCGCCAAGGTCCCCTGGCCGGTCCTCAATGAGATCAAGAGCGCCATCTTCCAGGACACCTTCTCGGGAAACGCGAGCGCCAGCTCCTAGGTCGCTGGTTGTCGACCAAGGGGCTGGCTGGCAAGAAAACCGAGTGGTTTGACGACTTCGATCGCGCCCTGCACGCCTGCCAGGCCTACAGCCAGTATGGCGTCCACACCACCCCCTGGGAGCTGGGCGCGCTCTCGGTCCACTGGA
>DASWWB010000058.1:0-4935 GCA_036406115.1 Herpetosiphonaceae bacterium | reverse complement strand
GCGGGCGCGCCGGCGTTCGCCGCCAGCCCGTCCTTGCCGCTGCCCGCCCCGCTGATTGGCAGGCTGCGCGAGCAGGCCCAGATCGGCCGGCTCCTCGCCGATCCCGCCGTGCGCCTGCTGACGCTGACCGGCCCGGCGGGCGTCGGCAAAACCCATCTGGCCCTGCACGCCGCGCACAGCGCCGCCGGCGCCCGCCGCGACGGCGCCTGCTTCGTCGATCTTTCCACCGCCCATGACGACGCCGCCGCCGCCGCGCTGATTGCCCAGGAGCTGGGTCTCAGCGAGCTGGGCCACGCCGACGCCCAGGCCGCGCTGGAGGCGGCCCTGCCTGCGCGCCAGATGCTGCTGGTGCTTGACAACGCCGAGCAGGTGGCGGCCATGGGCGCGCTGGCCCGCCGCCTGCTCCGCAAAGCCCCGGGCCTCACCCTGCTGGTGACGAGCCGCGTGGCGCTGCGGCTGGCGCTGGAGCATCTGGCGCCCGTCTCGCCGCTCCCCCTGCCCGATCTCGCCCGGCTGCCGGAGCTTGGCGCGCTGCGCGAGATCGAGTCGGTGGCGCTGCTGCTGGCCCGGCTCCGCGCGACCAATCCCGCCTTTGAGCTGACCCAGGCCAACGCGCTGGCGCTGGCGGCGATCTGCGTCCGAGTCGATGGGCTGCCGCTGGCGATTGAATTAGTCGCGGCCTACGGGCGGCTGTTCACGCCCCAGCAGCTGCTCAGCGAGATCGCCCAGCAGTTCCTCCACTTCCGGCGGCGCGGCGGCGACCAGCCCGACCGCCACCGCTCGCTGACGGCGGCCCTGGCATGGAGCTACGCCCAGCTGCCCGCCGCCGCGCAGGAGCTGTTCGACCGGCTCAGCGTGTTCCCCGGGGCCTGGACCGTCGATGCGGCGGCGGCGGTGTGCGACCTCGGCGGCGACGGCCGGCTGGCTGTGCTCGATCAGCTTGACACGTTGTTGGAGCACAGCCTGATCCAGCGCCAGGCCGCCGGCGAGACGATCGCCTTTTCCATGCTGTCGATGATGCGCGAGTACGCCCGCGAGCGCTGCGCCCTGCGCGGCGAGCAGGCGCGGCTGCGCGACGGGCTGCTGGGCTACTGCGGCGAGCTGGCCGAGGCCGCCCACCGCCAGCTGGCCTACGGCGCCGAGGAGGCGGCCTGGATCGCCCGCCTCAACCTGGAGCATGACAATCTGCGGGCCGCCCTCGAATGGGCCCTGGAGCGCGGGCGGCAGGACGCGGGCGTGCGGCTGGTCGGGGCGCTCTGGCGCTTCTGGTACCAGCGCGGCTTCCTGCGCGAGGGCCGCCGCTGGATGGAAGCGTTCCTGGCCGGCGAGGGCGGCGCCGCCGCCGACCGGGCCCGCGCCTACGACGGCGCCGGCATCCTGGCCTGGCGCCAGAGCGAGTACGGCCTGGCCCAGGAGTGGTGCGAGCGCGCCCTGGCGCTGTTCCGCGCCGAGCGCGACACCCGCAGCGAGGCCATGACGCTCGGCCATCTCGGGCTGCTCGCCTCCGAGTCCGGGCCGATCGATGGCGCCATCGCCTACTTCGAGGCCAGCCTGCCGCTCTATCGCGCCCTCGATGATCGCTCGGGGATCGCCGCGACGTTACATAATCTTGGGAATGTCTACTGCCAGCAGAATGAGAACGAGCGCGCCCGCGCGCTGTACGAGGAGTGCCTGGGCCACTACCAGGCGATCGGCAGCCAGTCCGGCGAGGCGTTGATCGCCCTCGGCCTGGGCGTGATCGCCCGCGAGGGCGGCGACAGCCGGCAGGCCGAAGCCCTGTTCAGCCAATGCCTGGCGCTGGCCCGCGCGATCGGCGATGAGTGGGCCGAGGCCACGGCGCTGATCAACCTGGGCGATGTTGCGATCGATGATGAGGATCCCGGGGCGGCGCTGGAGCGGTTCCAGGCGGCGATGGCGATGTTCCAGGCATTGGGCGATCAACAGTCGATCGCGATTGTCACCGAGCGCTTCGGCTTGGTGGCGCTGCTGCGCGGCGATCTGGCCGCCGCCAAGGGCCGCTTCCGCCAGGGCCTGCTGCTGGCCCGCGGCCTCGGTTTCCATCCCGGCGTCGCCTCGGGCCTGGAAAACCTGGCCGCCTGCGTGGCCCAATCCGACCCGCTGCTGGCCGCCCAGTTCTTGGCGGGGGCCGCCGCCCTCCGCGCCGCCATCGGCTTTCCCATCCCGCTCAACGAGCAGCAGCGCCACGAGCGAGCGCTGCGGATCGCCAAACAGCACGCCGAGCCGGCGGCCTGGCGCCGGGCCTGGGAGGGCGGCGCGCTCTTGTCGGAGGCGCGGCTGGTGGCGCTGGCGCTGGCCAAGGTGCCGTAGGGGCGGCGGGCGGATCAGGGGGAATGCGAGCGGCGGGGCCGGGCGCCCCGCCGCCGCGTAGCCTATGCGTCGACGGGAGCGGCGTCCGGCGGGTTCTCGGCTGCGGGCTCTGCGGCTTCGGCGCCCTCGCCAGGCTCGGCCGGGGCGCCCTCGGCGGCGGGCTGCTGCTTGGGCGGGCGCTTGGAGAGCTGGATGGACCTCGTGGTGCAGGTGGTGACCGACACGACGATCCCTTCCATGTCCGGGTCATAGGAGGCGTAGCCTTCGAGGACCAGCAGGTCTTCGGGGTCGTCCATCACCTGCTTGACCTTGTTCCACTGCTTGCGGCCGATGTAGACGGAGTAGGTGGTGGGCAGCGGCTGGGGCACGCCGCGCGGCGTCATAAACTTCTTCTCAAGCTTGATCGAGGTGATCACCACGTCTTTTTTCTCGACCACGCGGCCGGGCCGGCCGACCAGGGTTATTTTCATCGTGCGTCCCTCCCCCTGCTCTGCGAGCACTTCGCGATAGATTTCTTTGCGCGCCGCCCACTCCAGCACTGGCAGCAGATCCTCGGGGCTCAGCGGCTTTTCGGGCTGCTGCTGGATCTTCGGCGGCGGCTTGTTTTGCCAGCTCGGCACATATTTCATCTGGGAGGGCGTCATTTTCTGTTTGATCAGATGGAAGAAAATGCCGCCCAGCGTGCGGCGGCGCCGGCGGCCGGGGAGGAACATGCCGCCGGTCGCGAAGATCCGCTCGGCCTCGGCGACGGTCTCCTCGACCAGGCGCAGGCCGGTCACCACCAGGATTTCGCGCACCTGCTGCTGCGGCTCGGGGTCGTGCTCGCCCAGGCGCAGGGCGATCCGGCGCCAGGGCCACTGGCGGAATGTGGTGTCCGGCGGCGCCTTGACATCGAACACTCTGGTGAACATGGGCGGCGTCAGCTCTTCGTGGATAATCTCCCAGAGCGCCGCCCGCACCGTTTTCGGCGAATTTTCGCGCACGGGCTCCTTGGGATGCAGCAGCCGGTGCTGGGCCTTGGCGATCAGCTCGCGGGTGCCGGCCTCGCCCACCTCGGCTAACAGCCGGACGAGGGTCTGCTGGTGGCGCTCGGTCATCTCGCCCATCAGCTCGACAATATCGTTGGGGACAGACTCGAGATCGGTCATTGGGTACGCTCCGCCGGACAAGGCGATCGGCGGCGCTGCCGGATCGCCGGTGCTGCCGGCCGCTGGCGGCCGGTTCGGGCCTATTATACAAACATTTGACGAATTTCTCGACCGGCGGCTACGGACGGCACATAACTTGATGGTCTTATGCTACGATTGGGTATGATTGTGGGCGGCGCTGCCGCGCCAACGCGGCAACCCTCGCGCTTCCGCTCTCGGTGGTAAGGAAAGGATGTTTCCCATGCCGTACGCCACACGTCTCTCGCCCCGCTGGTGGCTCGTTGGCCTGTGCCTGCTCGTCACGCTCGGATTCGCCGCCAGTGGGCGCCCTCAGGGCACCTCGGCCCAGGAGCCGACCCTCCAGGAGCCGGCGCCCAGCCTGGACGAGGAGATTGTCGCCGGCCATAGCCCGGGGCTGGATCCGGCCGCCGTCAGCGCGCCCTACACCCGGACCGACACCTTCGTGCTCCATCGCTTCCAGCGCCTGATCTTGGAGACATCGCGCTCCAGTCTCTGGCCGGCCGGCGTGCCCGGGACCCACTACGAATTCCGGCTTTCGGTGCCGAGCCAGACCGGCGTGGTCTCCAATGTCGTGGTCATGGAGGAAGGCGCCGGCAGCTGCATCCGCGAGCAGGATAACGACATTATTTGCGACGGCGAGATCACCATGCTGTCGATTTCCTATGATTATAATTTCCGGCCGCGCCTCATGGCGCCGGATTTCTCAGCGCTGGTCGGGTTCGCCGAGGATTTCCCGGTCGACTACCGGGCCATCCTGGTGTATCCCGCCGGTGAGACCTTCAACTACGCGGTTGAGGCCCCCGATACCCACGACCAGCCCAACCGCACGCTCACCTGGAGCCGGGCCAACAGCGTCGGCTGGTCGACGCGCGCCTGGTTCACCTCGGATCAGCTCTGGGGCCTTGATCTGCCGCTGCTCATGAAAGGCGAGTAATGACCTCATCCACTCCGCCCCAGCCCCGCCCGCGCGGCCGCTCCGTGCGCCGCGATCCGGGCGTCCCGCGCTGGGTTTTCGGCATCACCGGCGCCGCCGCGCTGATCGGCATCGTGATTGTCGCCTGGGTCTTTTGGAGCGCCGCGCCGCTGCCGGTGATCGTGGCCGACGAGGATCGGGCGCCCAGCGACAAGCTGTCGCCGATCGAGGGCACGCTCAGCTTCACCAATCTCACCAGCACCCACGTCGATCAGCCGGTGACCTACGCCCAGGTGCCGCCGGTCGGCGGCAACCACAGCCCGGTCTGGCAGAATTGCGGAGTCTACGGCGAGCCGGTCAAGAATGAGTACGCCGTCCATTCGATGGAGCACGGCGCCGTTTGGATCACGCACCGGCCCGACCTCGATGTCGCCCAGGTCAATGCCCTCCGCAACGCCGTCGTGGGCCACAACGATGTGCTGGTCTCGCCGTTTATCGGTCTGCCCTCGCCGATCGTCCTCTCCG
>DASWWB010000057.1:0-4234 GCA_036406115.1 Herpetosiphonaceae bacterium | reverse complement strand
GTCGGCGAAGTAGATGCGGTAGCGCGCCGCGCGCTTCAGGGCCTTGAGCGGCCGCTCGTCGCCGAGATCGAAGCTCAGGCCCTTGGTTCGCGCTAGGTATTGCGGCGGCCGGTTGTCGCTGGGGCGGACCACGTCGAGCGCCACTGGCCCGGCGGCCGAGCGGATGCGCGTCAGGCGGATCGGCCCCAGCCGCCGCTCAAGCGAGGCCAGCTGCTCGGGCGTGGCGACGCCCCGCGCGTTGGCCGCCAGCTCGTCCCGCGTGATCCCCAGCGCCCCTAAAATCCGCGCCGTCAGATCGTCGTCGGTCCAGGGCTCCGCCGCCGCGACCTGCCGCTGCTCCTCGGCCTGGGCCTCGCCGCGCGCATTGCCGATCGCCAGGCAGACGACGCCCACCCCCACGAACACCAGCCGCACGAACCCCGGCAGTGCGAAGATCAACAGCCCCGCGACGATCAGCATCACGCCGATGCCAAAGGTCTTTCGCCAATCCTTGCCGGGGCCGAACCCGGGCTCCCGCTGCTCCATGGCGCCCTCCTGTCGCTATCCAGCGAGTCTACGCCCGCCGTCCGCCCGCGTGTCAGCCCGCGCTGAGCGCCGCCAGCGCCCGCATCAGCCCAGCGATGTCCCCTGGCCCTCCCGCTCAAGCGCCGCCCGGATCTCGCCGTCGCTCCGCGCGATCCCCAGCTCCCCCAGCAGCTCCGCGACGAGGTCGTCAAGCTGATAGGCACCGCCCAGCCCGCAGACCTCGTCGATGCTGTCCGAGGGCAAGATTGGCATGTCGCCGCCCGCGAAAAAACCTTGCAGCCGCCGATAGGCCGCCAGCGCCCGGGGCCGCCCCAGCGCCAGATGGTCGCAGTAGTCCGCAAAGTGTCCGGCCTCGAAGCCCCGCCGCCGCTCGTCGCTGTAGCTCCCAGCCAGGAAGAATGCGCCCGTCAGCGCCGAAAGCGAACGCAATGACGCCCAACGCTTCCATCAGCTAGCCTCGCCCCCCGCCTCCCCCTCGGCCAGCTCGAACAGCTCGTCGATCGTCTCCGCTCCGAAGAACTCGGCCAGCCGCGCCAGCGTCGTCCACTCGATCCCCAACGCGTCACCGCTCTCCAGGCGGCGGATGGTGCTGATCGCGATCCCGGTCGTCCGATGGACTTCGCTCACGCTCACGGTCCGCCCCAGGCGCGCTGCCATGTTCAGCCGCGCCTGGCGGATTTTGGGCTTCACCTGCTTAGTCATCATAGCCTCTTCAATCTTATTTTATTTGATATCAACTTTATTTTGATTGATGATGATCAAATCATCTGCTATACTCTGCGCAGTGTAGCACGCCGCCGCTTGGGCGGATTGACAGGCCGCCCGGCCGCGAACCCCTGCTATACTGTCTTTAGCGCATGGAGGAGCCGCCCATGGCCACGATTCCGCGCCGGTCAGGAGTGTACCAAATCCTTTGCATTGCGAATGACAAGATCTATGTCGGGAGCGCCGTCAATCTGGCGGGTCGTTGGAAGCATCACTGCTGGGAGCTACGACGCGGTAGACATTTTAATCGGCACTTGCAAAATGCATGGAACAAATATGGTGGGGATAATTTTAGGTTTTCAATCTTGGAGCTTGTGCCGCGCGATGAACTCCATACAGCTGAGCAGAAGTGGATTGACCAAACAGGTTGTTTAGAAACAGAGATTGGGTTCAATATATCGGTTATGGCTGCGCATCCTAATCCAGTAAATATACGTGTTTGGGAAGGTTTTATTGACCCTGATGGGAATGAGGTGATAATTGAGAATTTGCATAAGTTTTGTCGCGAAAATGGCTTATCAGTTAGCTCAATGGAAAAGCTTACAAGACCTAATGGAAAAGCCAGATCCATAAAAGGATGGTCACATAAAAACAGCCTTAAGAACCAGGCAAGAATCCAGGTCTGGGATGGATTTATTGACCCATCAGGTAATCCTGTAATTATCAGAAATTTATTTGCCTTTTGTCGAGAGAATGGATTAAATGATGGTAGCATGTATGATGTAGCAAAAGGAAAAAGTTATAGTTATAAGGGATGGACATATAATAACGATCGCAAAAACAAACGCACAAAAACCTATACCGGCTTTATCAATCCAGAAGGGCAAAGATTAACAATAACTAATCTTAGAGCCTTCTGTAGAGAAACAGGACTTGACAGAACTAAGCTCTTCAAGTTGATAAATGGAACTATCGATCAATATAAAGGCTGGATATGGAGGGAAGAATCCGATGACACATCAGCAGAATAATAAGCCTAAATTTACTAATCGATTAATTCATGAGACAAGCCCCTATCTACTCCACCATGCAAACAACCCAACTGCTTGGTTTGCATGGGGAGAAGAAGCACTACAACTTGCAAAGGATAACGATAAGCCAATTCATTTAAGCATAGGGTATAATGCGTGCCACTGGTGCCACGTTATGTCAAGTGAAAGCTTCGAAAATGAAGAAACCGCAGCATATTTGAACGAGCACTTCATTAATATCAAAGTGGACCGGGAGGAGCGGCCGGACATCGATTCGCTGTACATGGCGGCGGTGCAGGCCATGACCCAGCATGGCGGCTGGCCGATGACCGTCTTCCTGACGCCGGACGGCGCGCCCTTCTACGGCGGCACCTACTTCCCGCCGGAGCCGCGCTACGGCATGCCCTCGTTCCGCCAGGTTTTGGAGAGCGTGGCCCATGCCTACGCCACGCGGCGCGACGAGATCAACGAGAGCGCGGCGGGCTTGCGCGAGCACCTGCGCAAAATCACCATGCTTTCGCTGCCGGAGACCGCCCTCTCGCCGCAGATCCTCGACAACGCCGCCCGCTCGCTGATGCGCCAATTCGACGAGCGCTTCGGCGGCTACGGCAACGCGCCCAAATTCCCCCAGGTGATGAGCCTTGAGGTGATTTTGCGCCACTGGCGGCGGACGGGCGACAAGACCGCCCTGGAGCAATTGGAGCTGACCCTGCGCCGCATGGCCGAGGGCGGCATCTACGACCAGCTAGGCGGCGGCTTCGCCCGCTACTCGGTGGACGAGCGCTGGCTGGTGCCGCACTTCGAGAAAATGCTCTACGACAACGCCCTGCTGAGCAGGATCTACCTGGAGGCCTTCCAGGCGACCGGCGACCCGTTCTACCGGCGGATCGCCGAGGAGACGCTGGACTACGTCCTGCGCGACATGACCGACCCGGCTGGCGGCTTCTACTCCTCGGAGGATGCGGACAGCGAGGGCGAGGAGGGCAAATTCTACGTCTGGAGCGCGGCGGAGATCGACGCGGCGCTCGGCGCGGAGGACGCCGCGCTGGCCCGGCGCTACTGGGGCGTGACCGAGGCGGGCAACTTCGAGGGCCACACCATCCTCAACGTGGGGCGGCCGGCGGCGGCACCCGCAAGCGGGTACCCGGCCGGCGAGGTGGGAATGAGCGCCGAGCAGCTCTGGGAGCGGATCGTCGCGATCCGGGCGACGCTGCTGGAGCTGCGGTCGCGGCGGATCCGGCCGGCGCGGGACGAGAAAATCCTGGCCTCCTGGAACGGCCTGATGCTGCGCTCGTTCGCCCTGGCGGCGCGCGTCCTGGATCGGGCGGACTACCGGGCGGCGGCCGAGCGCAACGCCGCCTTCCTGCTCGACAACCTGCTGGTGGACGGGCGGATGCGCCGCTCCTACAAAGACGGCGCCGCGCGGCTCAACGGCTACCTGGAGGACGACGCGATGGTGGCTGACGGGCTGCTGGCGCTCTACGAGGCGACCTTCGACGCCGCGTGGCTGCGGGCGGCGGCGGGGCTGGCAGACGGGCTGCTTGAGCGCTTCTGGGATGCAGAGCACGCCACCTTCTTCGACACCGCCGCCGACCACGAGCAGCTCGTCACCAGGCCGCGCGACGTGTACGACAACGCCATGCCCTCGGGCACCTCGGTGGCGGCTGACGTGCTGCTGCGGCTGGCGCTGCTGCTGGACCGACCGCTCTACCACGAACGCGCCCAGGCCGTGCTGGAAAACCTGAGCGGCGCGATGGTCCAGATCCCGGGCGCGTTCGGCCGGCTGCTGGCGGCGCTGGACTTCGCGCTGGCCGAGCCGCGCGAAATCGCCGTGATGGGCGATCCGGCGGCGGGCGACGCGCGGGCGCTGCTGGCGGTCGCCAACCGGCGCTATCTGCCGAACGCCCTGCTGGCGGGGGCGCTGCCTGACGACGCCGCCGCGCTGGCGCTGGTGCCGCTGCTGCGCGAGCGCC
>DASWWB010000056.1:0-1963 GCA_036406115.1 Herpetosiphonaceae bacterium | reverse complement strand
TGCGGAAACCCCGCCGTCCATGGAGTATAACCCGGTTCCGCCGCCGATTGTGATGGGCGGCGACCCTGCGCGTCGATCTCAAGGACCAAAGTACCAGGGCCCATGCCCTAGCAGGAACGCCAGAATCGTCGCTTGGGCGCGCTGGATGCTCTGAGCGACGATTCCTTAATCTCGCTACATTCTTGCGTCACTTTTTACTGATTTTTACCACCAGGGCCGCCTATACTTTCCTCACCGACCGCTGGCCGGGGACCCGCTCGCAGGTGCCGACGCCAGCCGCTTTCATACCATAGGTGCTCCGTGACGCTCTACGACCCGCTCATCACGCACGCCATCGGCGCCGCCGCCGCCCAGCTCCAGGACTCGATCCGCCGCTACCTGCCGCACAGCGCCGACCTTATCGGCGACTGGACGATCCGGCTGGCCGGCGAGGCCGATCCGGCGGCCTACTTCCGCCACCCGCACGCCTTCCCGATGCTGCTGCTGCCCTGGTGGCTGGAGCAAACGCTCGCCGACGCGCCGGAAAGCGCGCTCCAGACCGACCTGGCCTACTCGACGATGCACGGCTACTACTACATCCGCCTGATCGATAATCTGATGGACGGCCACGCGACCAACGAACAACAGCTGCTGCCGGCGCTGAGCGTCTTCCACACCCAGTTCATGGCGCCGTACCTGGCGCTGTTCGCCGGCGACCACCCATTCTGGCAGCGCTTCCAGGATGTCTGGTCGCACGCCGCCGATTGCACGATCCGCGACGGCGCGGCGACAGAGATCGACCAGGCCCATTTCGAGCAATTCAGCGGCAAAAAAGTCAGCGCCGCCCTGATCCCGCTGGCGGCGGTGGCCTGGCGCTACGGCCGGACCGATCTGCTGCCGGGCTGGGATGCGTTCGTGGATCTCCTGGGGCGCTGGCATCAGTTTTTCAATGATCTTTTCAGCTGGGCCAAGGACCACGCCGCCCAAACCACGACCTGGTTCCTGTGCGAGGCCGGGCGCCGCGCCGCCGCCGGCGAGACCGTCAGCGACTGGGTGATGCGCGAAGGGTTCGACTGGGGCGTCGCGCTGCTGACGCAGTGGCTGGGCGAGCTGCGGACCCTGGCGTCGCGCCTCGGCAGCCAGCCGATGCAGGCGTATCTGGCGACCCGCGCCGCGCTGCTTGCGGAGCAGGCCGCCAAGGTCGAGGCCGGCTTCCAGGCCATGCGCGCGCTGGTCGCGCTCACCCGGCCGGCGGAGGCCTAGCGCGATGCAGACGCTTTCATTCGTCGAGGACGCCCGCCGCTGGGTGGGGCGCTTCACTGCGGCGCTGGCGGATTTCGACATCGCCCCCAGCCCGCGCCTGGCGATCGTGGCCGGCGCCCATCTGCTGTGCGCCTACCAGTTCGAGACCGAGACCATCGCCATCTCCTTCCCCGAGCAGGGCGATCCCAAGACCATGCTCCACCGGCTGCTGCTGCGCGAGCTGCTGGCCTGCGCCAGCGACGCCGACCTGGAGCGCTTCCTGCGCTGCCTGCTGCCCTACGTGGTCGCGCATGAGCTGGTCCACCACCTGCGCCACCGCCGCGGCCTGCTGACTGACGACTCCTGGCGCGAGGAGGAGATCGCCAACGAGTGCGCCAGCGTCCTCACCAAGCCGCGCCATGATCCGGCGGAACTGGCCTTCGTCCTGCCGATCCTAGCCCGCAGCCGCGCCGAGCTGGCGAGCCGGCTGGCGGCGACCACGCCGAATCCGCTCAGCCAGCACATGCGCTACATGCTGGATCAGATCGAGTGGCTGCACCGGGATCTGCTGTCGGCCGAGCAGGCCGATGCCGCCGAGTGTTTCCGGCGCCACCTGGGCGGCGCGCTGGCGTCAGCTGAGATCGGCGCCGTATGAGCGGGAACGCAGATCAGCCGCTGCTGCTCGGCGCCACCGGCTGGCGCGTCTGGCGCCGGGCGGGCCTGCGCGGCGCCGGCTTCCCCG
>DASWWB010000055.1:0-3244 GCA_036406115.1 Herpetosiphonaceae bacterium | reverse complement strand
CGACGCCCGTCCCGCCGACCGCGACGCCTGTCCCGCCGACCGCGACGCCCGTCCCGCCGACCGCAACGCCCGTCCCGCCGACCGCGACGCCCGTCCCGCCGACGCCGACGCGGATTATCATCACTCGCGAGCCTGAGCCCTGCCCGCGCTGCCAGATCCCCTAGCGCCCAGCGCCTCGCGACTGCGCCCCCGGCTCGATGCCGGGGGCGCGCTGTTTGCGTCGGGCGGATGCGCGAGGAGGACGCCCATGATTCTTCCCAAAGACCGCGATCCCCGTTTCATCACGATCCGCCGGGGCGGGACGCTGACTGACGACGACCACCGGCTGCTGGCGCTGTGGGCGGCCGCCTGCGCCGAGCATGTGCTGCCGCTGTTCGAGGCGGCCCAGCCCGCCGACCCGCGCCCCCGCCAGGCGCTCGGCCAGATCCGGGCCTGGACGCGCGGCGAGATCGCGATGACCGAGGCGCGCGCCGCCGGCGGCCACGCCAACGCGGCGGCCCGGGTGTTGATCGGCGCCGCCCGCCATGCCGCCTTCGCCTGCGCCCAGGCGGCCTTGGTGGCCCATGTCGCCGCCCACGAGCTTGGCGCCGCCGCCTACGCGATCAAGGCCGCCCGCGCCGCCGCGCCCCCTGGCGAGGGCGAGAGCGCCGGCCGGCTCGAATGCCGCTGGCAGCGCGACCAGCTTCCTGATCCGATCCGCGAGCTTGTGCTGGACGACCAGCGACTCCGCAACGCGATCTGCTGGTCGGTGTTCGACTGCTGACGGCGGCGCCGGCTCAGGCAGCCGCGCTCCCATCCCATCAGCTTGGCGCGCAAAGAGCGAGGCCCCGCCGACATGATTCGGCGGGGCCTCGCGTGCTGGCGGATCGGCTTACTGCGGCTGGGGGACCAGCGGGTTCATCGACTGGAGCAGCAGGCCCAGCAGGCCATCGCGATCGATGCCGCGCAGCTGGTAGCGCTCGCTGCTCTGATCGGCCTGGGTCATCAGCAGGGCCGCGCCGCCGGACTGGAGCAGTGTGTACTCGCGGCCGGCCGCCTGGCCGTCCTGGTAGGCGACCGTCACGAAGACGCTGGTGGTGTACTCGCGGCTGAGCATAGCGGCGAGCGCTTCCGCCGCCGCCGGCGCGGCGCCGGCCTGGGCAAGAGTCGCCGCCGCCGCCGCCGTCTCGCCCTGCTCGGCCTGCTGCCTGGCGCCGGCCAGCGTGGCGCGGTCCAGGTCGACCTCCAGCCCCGCCGAGGCTAGGTCGTCGGCGACCGAGCAGATCTGGAAGGCCAGCCGGATCAGGCCGCTGGCGTCCGGCACCTGGACGATATTGTGCAGCTCCGGGTTGAGCACCGCGTGGAAAATCGACAGCTCCTCGCGCTGGTGGCCGAAGGCCTGGAGGGCCACGCCGTCGGTGCGGGTATGATAGACGAACAGCGAGCGCTCGGGATAGATGCAGGTGCCGACGGCGGCGAGCAGATCGCGCACCACCAGCAGCTTGCCCTCCTCGGTGACCGTGGCGGCGTTGCGCGCCCGCAGCGAGCGCTCGGCCTGGAGCAGCTCCAGGGCCTGCTGCTCCTCGCTGCCGCTGAGCGGCTCGACGCCGACCATGCTGCGCGCCCGCAGCAGCGCCGCGATCAGCACCAGTTCGCTGCGTGACAGCGTCACCGCCACCGCGCGTTCGGGATTGGTCATGAAAAGCTCCTTTTAGGGGATCACGGCGAACCGATCGCCGATCTCCAGCGCCGGATCATAGCTCTGCTGCCAGGCGTGGCTGGCGTCCGGCCCCTGGTCGACGCCGCGCTGGCGCGATTCGCGGGTGTTGACGGCGATCCGCCGCACCGTGGTCCATTGCTCGTACTCGTGGGGGAAGATTGGGATCACGAAGGTTTGCTTGTTGATCGTGCTGACCTTCACCGCATCCATCCATTTGGCCTGGTTGGGCTCGACGCGCTCGAACTCGATGGTGGAGAGCTTGCCCTCGATGCCTGGATCGACGACGCCGGCGATGAAGCGGCGCCCGCCGACCTCGAACAGCGTGGCGCTGAGCGGCGCGCCGGGGAAGGGGCGCTCCAGCGCCCCCAGGCTGACCGGCTCGCCCTTGCGCGGGTTGAGGAAGGCCCGCAGCTCAAGCTCGCCGGCCTCGTTGCGGCCCTCGATCAGCGTCAGCGAGCGGTAGGCGGCGTCTTTCGGAAGGTGGGTGGCGATGTCCAGCGCGCCCAGCGTGCGGACGGTCTTCGGTTGGAGGCCTTGTGTCATCGTGTCGGGCACGGCGCCGCATCCTGTCAGCAAAAGCGCGAAAATGATCAAACCGGCCAGCCAGCCGGCCCGCGCGGGGCCGGCTGGTCGTCGCAGCGCCGCCATCAGGGATTGAGATGGTTCTGGAGCTGCGGGTAGTTGTTGCGGAGGATGTTGATCACCTCGTTGCTGCTCCAGTACGAGCCGTGGGCGTCGAGCGGGTTGCGGTGGCCGCTGTTGGTCGTCTCGTAGCGGACGCCCGGGTCGCGCGCCGCCTGGTCGGCCAGCAAGATGCCCGGGGCGATCGCCGGCAGCCAGGACGGGTTGGTGATGCCCGCCACCGTGCCCGGCGCCAGGAAGGCCCGGCCTTCCTCGGAGCGGATCAGCGGCTGGCCGAAGTCGAAGCGGTCGGTGATGTTGGTGTACGGCGCGTAGCGCATCGCCGCGTCGCCGTTCGCCACCGGCGAGCCCATCGTGACCACGCCCGAGACATCGACGCCCAGCCGGTTTTCGAGCATCGGCGTCAGGTTGGTGACGATCGCGCCGCCGCCGCTGTGGCCGATCAGCATGACCGACTGGCCCGGCATCAGCGGGTTGCGCTGCAGATCCTGCTGGATGAAGTTGTAGGTCTCCTGGGTGTAGCGGCCGTTCTCGCCGGCGGTGTACTCGGCGACGACTTCGCCGACGCCGATCATGGTGTTGGCCAGGCCCGAGCCGCCGTTGATGATCGACGCGCCGGCGCCGGTGACGCCGTTGACGATCTTGGCGCCGCCGCCCGTGAGCCAATCGATCGGCGAAAGGATGCCGCCGAAGTTGGTGCCTTGCAGGTTGGTGCCCTGGAGGTGGGTGTTGATGTTGGTGTTGTAGATCGCCGGCACGCCCGTGACCTGGTTGGGGTCGTAGCCGTGCTGCGCCAGGAATTGCGCGAAGCCGCCGCTGTCCTGCGGGATCTGGCCGTCGGCGCCGGTGCTGTTGATGCCGTTGACCACGTAGATCCGGGGCGGCGGCAGCGCCGATCCGCCA
>DASWWB010000054.1:0-4124 GCA_036406115.1 Herpetosiphonaceae bacterium | reverse complement strand
TCGGCCGCGGCGAGATCGTGGGCGAGGTGTCGCTGGCCGACGGCCGCCCCTCGACGGCGACGGTCACCGCGCTCAGCGAGACTCTGGTCTTCGAGGTGCCGCGCGCGGTCCTGCTCGGCAAACTTGAGCGCGACACCGGCTTCGCCGCCCGCTTCTACAAGGCGCTGACGGTCTTTCTCTCCGATCGGCTGCGGGTGCGCGGCGCGGCCCGGCGCGGCGCCGGCAATGACGCCGATCCCGGCGACACGCCCGGAGCCTCGCTTTCCGCCGCCTCGATCGACAATCTCCATCTCGCCCAGGCCCGGCTGGAGCGCATGTTCAACCGCCTGGCCCACGAGCAGACGGTCCTGGTCACCGGCAACGATCTGACGATCGACGATGTGGTGCGGGTGGCGCGGGACAGCGTGCCGGTGGCGGTGGCGCCGCTAGCGATGGAGCGCGTCGTGCTCGCCCGCCAAGTCGTGGACGCCTTCGCCGCCCGCCCCGAGCCGGTCTACGGCCTCACCACCGGGCTCGGCGCCCTGGCCGACACGCGGATCACCGCCGAGCAAAATCACCAGTTCCAAGAAAATATTCTCAAAAGCCACGCCGCCGGCATCGAGCCGGACTACAGCCCCGAGATCGTGCGGGCGATTCTGCTGGCGCGGATCAATGGCATGGCGCGCGGCGGCTCGGGCGTCCAGCCGGGGATTTTCTCGCTGCTGGTGGCGATGCTCAACGCCGGGATCACGCCGGTGGTGCCCAGCCGCGGCTCGATCGGCATGTCGGATCTGGTGCCGCTGGCCCATCTGGCGCTGCCGCTGATCGGCTTGGGCGAGGTCGATTACGGCGGCCGGCGCATGGCCAGCGCCGAGGCCTTCGCGCTGGCGGGGCTGGAGCCGGTGCCGCTTGGCCCCAAGGACGGCCTGTCGCTCGTCAGCTCCAACGCCGCCTCGATCGGCCATGGCGCGCTGGTGCTGTTCGACAGCCTGGAGATCCTCAAGTACGCCGACATCGCGGCGGCGCTCAGCCTGGAGGCGATCCGCGGCAATGTCAGCCCGCTCGACGAGCGCACCCACGCCGTCCGCCCCTACTCCGGCCAGCTGATCTCCGCCGAGCGCATGCGTTCGGTGCTGGGCGGCAGCCATCTCTGGCGGCCCGGCGCCGCCCGCTCGCTCCAGGATCCGCTGAGCTTCCGGTGCAGCACCCAGGTCCACGGCGCCTGCCACGACGCGCTGGCCTTCGCCCGCCGCAGCATGGAGATCGAGCTAAACTCGACTGGCGACAACCCGGTGGTGCTGTCCGACGATCAGACGATCGTCTCCAACGGCAATTTCCATCCCGCCGGCCTGGCCATGAGCTTCGACACGCTGGCGATTGTGCTGGCGCAGCTCAGCAGCCTGGCCAGCAGCCGCGTGATCAAACTCAATGACCCGACGCTCAGCGGCCTGCCGCCCCAGCTCACGCCCAAGCCGGGGCTCAACTGCGGCTTCGGCGTCATCCAAAAAACCGTCACCGCGCTCAATGCCGAGTCGCGGTTCCTCGCCAGTCCGGCCTCGCTCGACTTCATGGCGGTGGCCGGCGCGATCGAGGACCACGCCACCAACACCACGATCAGCGTCCGCAAAGCCAGCCAGATGGTCGGCAACTTGCGCTACACGCTGGCGATCGAGCTGCTGACGGCGGCCCAGGCGATCACGCTGCTCGGCGACAGCGGGCTCGGCCGCGGCACCGCCGCCGCCTACGGGGCCGTCCGCGCGGTGGCGCCGTTCATCGAGGATGACACGGTGCTGTCGCCGGCGATCAAAGCGGTCCACGATGCCTTGGAGTCGGGGGAGCTGTGGCGGGCGGTCAGCGCGGCGCTGGAGCCGGCCGCCTGAGCGGGGGAAAGATGGGTCAGGCGGCGCTTTCACCGCCCATGCGGCCCAGCTCGGCGAAGCTGCCGCTGGTCGCGCGGCGCACGAAATCGAGGATCACCGCCAGCTCGGCGGCGGAGTAGCCGGCGATCAGCTCGTCGAGCAGCCGCTCCAGTCCGCCGAACAGCGGCGCGAAAGCCGCCAGCCGCTCATGATTGATCGCCACCAGCACCCGCCGCCGGTCCTGGCTGTCGCGCATGCGCTGGGCGAACTGTTTCCGCTCCAGCCGGTCGATCAGGCTGGTGACCGAGGCCGCCGCCAGCCCGGTCTGGGCGGCGATCTCGCCGGCGGTCAGCGGCCCACGCTGCTCCAGCAAGCCCAGCGTTTTCTCCTCGATCACGCTCAGCCCCATGCGGGCGCTGAGCGCGCTGTGAACCATCACCGCAGCGGTGCTGTTCTCGCGCACCGCATGCTTGAGCGCGGCCGCCAGCGCCAGCCGCTCGGAATCTGGCGTTTCAGGGCTTGACACAGGCGCCGCCTCCGTTTATCCTATAAATACTTCGATCGATCGAAATATTAGTTTCTTCTAAATATAACACAAGGAGCCGCACTATGAGCGACCTCCAAGCCGCCCGGCCCTCGCGCGACGAGGATCGGCGGGCGATCAGCGGCCTGCTGGACCGGCTGGCCGAAGCGTGGGCCGCCGGCGACGCCGAGGCCTACGCCAGCCACTTCACGCCGGACGCCGAATACGTTGTGTTCGACGGCTCGCGCCACAGCGGCAGGCAGGCGATCGCCGACTGCCACCGGCCGCTGTTCGAGCGCTTTCTGAAGGGCTCGCGCCTGGCGAGCGTCGATTCGTCGATCCGGTTCCTGGGGCCGGACGTGGCGGCGGTTCACAGCCGGGGCGCGGTGCTCAAGGCGGGCCAGGGCCAGCCGACGCGCCGACGGCTCTCGGTCCAAACCACGATCGTCGTCCGCCAGGCAGGTGATTGGGCGATCGCTGCCTTCCAAAACACCCGCTACCGGCCGTTCGGCGAAACCCTGCTCGGGCGGCTGCTGGCCCGGCTTGGCGGAGCGCCGAAACCGCAGCCCGCCGACAGCCGGCGCTGAGCGCGCCAGACACGGCGAAGCGGCCGAGCGTCTCGCCCGGCCGCTTCGTTTAATCCTTGGGCTTGGCCCGCAGCATGCGCCAGCCGATGACAATCGCAGTGAGACTGACGCCGAGCAGCGCGACCAGCACGAAGATCAGCCCGAGGGATGGCGCGCCAGGCGATGGCGCGGCCGATCGCTCGCCGAAGGCCGTGAAGCCGTCGCTGTCCTCGATCACTACGGGATTCACCCTGGCCACGGTGTCCGACAGCTGCGTCGTGCCCGGCGACGATGATTGGTACTCCTGGATGTATGGCGTGATGGCAGCGTCGGTCGTTGGCACTGTCAAGCGCAACGGATCCTCGACCTGCGGCTCAAGGTAGGGCGCCGCCCCGCCGGCTGGCATCGGATCTTGCGGCGGCGGAACGGGCGCGCCGGCGGCCGGCTGGTTGGGCACGGCCCCGACGACCGGGCTGGGCGATGGCGCGACGCCGGGATTGCTCCCCTGCGGAGCGCTGGTGGCGAGCGGCGCTGGCGCCTGCGTCATGCGCAAGAAAGCTGTCGCCGTGGGGACAGGGTTGGATGCATCGCCAGGGTTTTCGGCGGACTCGGGCGGCGCGCCGCCGGCCGCAGAGCCGAGCGGATCCGTGGGCGCAGCCGGTGTCTGATCGAGCTTGGCCGCCTCGGGCATCGCGGCTGCGGCGCCGGTGGTTGGCGCCAGGGTCGCCTGCAACACCATGTCGGCGGACAACGGGGCGGAGGTGGCGGCGGCGGCGGAGGTGGCGGACGACGGGGCGCCGCCGACCCAAGATGGCGACTCCAGCTTGTTTTGCACGCTAGATGAGAATACGCCCAGCCCCACGGCGAGAATCAGCACGAAAGCGCTGAAAGCGCCAGCCCAGCGCATCACTGAGAACACCGGGCGGCGGCGCTGGTGGAGGGCGGGATCGAGGGTGAAGGTGCGCGGCGGCATGACGGGGGGGAGATCGCGCAGCACGTGGACGGCGCTTTGCAGCTCGGCCAGCTCGGCCCGCAGGGCGGGATTCTGCTCCAGCTGGGACTCCAGCGCCCGGCGCTCAGCGGGCGAGAGCCGATGGTCGATATAGGCCGAGAGCTGCTCGATATGTGTGTCGGAGAAATTGTTCATCAACAAAACCCATTTCCATGATACGCCTTATTGACGGTAACGGGTTGGTA
>DASWWB010000053.1:0-2280 GCA_036406115.1 Herpetosiphonaceae bacterium | reverse complement strand
CACCGCCTCCGGGGCGCGGCCGAGGAACTGATCCTTGAGAATGCGGGCGAAGGCGTAGGCGCCAAGCGCCGTCGCCACCAGCATGGCCGCCAGGTAACCCCAGCCGCGCTCGGCGGCGCCCTGGTAGATCAGGGCTTTGCTAGCGAAGCCGTTGAAGGGCGGCATGCCCAGCAGCGCCAGCACCGCGCCGATAAACACGCCGCTGGCCCAGGGCCGGCGCCGCAGCAGCCCGTCGCCGGCGGCGGGCCTGGTCGGCTCGGGCCGCTCCAGCAGCGCCACCGAGGTGAACAAAATCACGCCCAGGACAATCTGGTTGAAGGCTTGGAACAGCGCGCCGGTCAGGCCGGCGGTCGTCGAGACCACGCCGAACAGCATCACGCCCATGTCCGAGATCAGCAGCATCGCCAGGAAGCGGCGCAGCGAGCGCTCCTGGAGCGCCAGCAGGCCGCCGCCGACCGCCGAGACCAGCGCGAAAACCCGCAGCATGCCGACGCTGGTCGTCGTGATCGTCAAGAGGCCGGGCGCGATCAGGAACTGGAAGGCCGAGACCAGGAACAGCAGCGCGCCGATATTGACCACGCCGACCAGCACGCCGACCAGCGGCGGGGCGTCCTCCAGCACGTCGGGCAGCCAGGAGTGGAAGGGAATCGCCGCCAGCCGCAGGCCGATGCCGACGATCAGCAGCGCCAGCAGCGGCCGGGCGAACGAGTTGGCGGCGGCGCGGTCGGGGATGCTCTCCAGATCGGCCAGCACGAAGCACAGCGCCAGCAGCATGCCCGCCAGCAGCATCAGCACCAGGTATTTGAGGCCGGTGCCGATCGTCCTGCCGCGCAGCAGCGCCGGGCTGCCCAGCGGCAGATCGACCAGCGCCAGCACAATCGCCAGGCCGGTCGCCAGCAGCAGCAGCGTGATCAGGAACGGCGCCTGGACATCGATCAGCAGGATGCCGCTGAGCAGGCCCAGGATCAGCAGGCCGATCGTCACGAAATTCTCGCCGTGGGCCACCCTGGTCGCCGCGACGAACGTCACGCCCAGGCCGGCGGCGAAGGCGATCATAAACAGCCGGTTGATCGGCTGGACCGTGATGCTGACGCCGACCACGCTGACCGGCCGCTCGATCGGCAGATGCCAGGCGATCCAGGCCATCAGCGCGGTGGTGGCGATCGCCAGCCCCAGCACGAAGCCCTGCTGGTTGCGCATCATAAAACAGACGCCGCCCATCACGATCGGCAGCAAAAACAGCAGCAGATAGTTCATCGGCGCTCCAACTCGACAAGATCCAGCGTTTTGAAGCGGCCGTAGAGCAAGCCGCTCAGATAGGCGATCGCCAGCGCCAGCAGCAACGTGACCAGGCTGAGCATGCCGAGCGCCACGATATTGACGCCGTTGGCCAGCGTGGTGTACAGCACGTCGAAGCCGCTCATGCATAAGAGCAGGCCCAGCCCGACCTTGAGGATGTCGGTGGCCAGCACCAGCGTCGTCAGGCCGATCAGCGCCTGCCAGTACCAGGAGAAATCGATCGCCTGGGCCAGCGCGGCGCGCTCCGGATAGATTTGGGCGGCGAGCGGGAACACCAGCGGCAGGAAGAAGCTGGCCAGGCCGATCATCAGGGCGGCCCAGAGCGGCAGCACGTAGTCGCCGGCCTTGCGGGCGGTGGCGACGCGCTGGCGCTGGGCGGCGCGGGCGGCGCGGCGCAGCTCGGCCAGCGAGAACTCGTCGAGATCCTCCAGGCCGTAGTCATTGGAGAAGGTCAGGGCGGTGATCGCCAGGATCAGCGCCACCGAAACGCCGGTGATCAGCTTGACGAAGACCAGCGAGCTGAACTCGCGGCCGGCGATCGCCAGATCGGGCACGACGAACTGCTGCTGGGCCAGGAACAAGCCCTGGGCGACATAGTTGACCAGCAGGGCGGGCAGCGTCCAGCGCCAATCGCGGAAAACCAGCACCGCGCCGGCGGTCAGGACCAGGGTGATCAGCAGCAGCCAGATCGAAATCGACATTATTGCACCAGCAAGAGAATCAAGGTCAGGGCGGCGATCAGCACGCCGGTCAGGTAGTAGCGGCCGCTCACCAGCTGGAGCGCCCAGGCCAGCCCGGCGCTGATCCGCTCCAGGCCGCGGCCGAGCAGCCCGAACAGCGGGCGCGGATCGGCGAGCAGCGCCAGGCCGCGCAGCGTGTGGCCGAGGGCCTGAGGCGCGTGGGGCGTGCCGGCGTCGCGCTCCAGGGCTTCGCCGCCCGCCCACTGGGGCAGCGGCCCGCCGCGGACGCGGGCGGCGGTCC
>DASWWB010000052.1:0-2488 GCA_036406115.1 Herpetosiphonaceae bacterium | reverse complement strand
GTGATCAGGCCGAGCAGGGCGTAGCCGACGCCGGCGACGATCAGGCCGAGGACCACGAAGCCGATGCCGAGCAGGATGGCGCCGTACGAGGCGCCGATCGCCATCGCCGACAGGCTGAGCGAGGTGACGAGGCCGGCGGCGGTCAGCTGGGTGGCGCGGGCGGCGTTGGCGACGGGCTTGCCGTTCGCGTCAAGCAGCGCGGCTTTCGCATCATTGGTGCCGGCCGGGTTGCCGTCCGCGAGGGCGAAGCGGCCCATCTGGGCGTAGCTGAGGCCCTGCGAGCTGGTGGCGGCGTGGTGCTGGATGATATCAGCCATGCTCAGGGCCGTGGCGATGTCCGTAACCGGCGTGTTCGGGATCGAGGCGTCCTCGGGCGTGGTGATGTTTTGGGCCGCCAGCTCGTTGCCGACGAAGATTCGAATATAGATGCCGGCGCCGGCGGTCCCAAGCCCTGCGAGCGCGAAGATGATGCCCATCGTGATGACCAGTTTCGGGAACAGTTTGGCGGCTTTCATAACACCCTCCAGATCGTTGTGTGATGTTCGTTTGGTTGATGGGGGCATCATAGCGCGGCGCCGGGCGGCGCTGCGTGAATCCTTCACCACCGACGGAGAACGGGCGACCATCACGCGCCGCGCCTCGGTTCTGTGATAGGATTGCAGCTTCGCGCGTGCGATTCCCGCACCGCTCAGCGAGAGGAGCTGCTATGCCGACGCTTCGCGCCGCCTGGACCCGTCACCTTGACGGGCAACATCAGCATCCCCACGGCCTGCTCGGCCGCCTCGTTGGCGCCCGCATGGCCCGCCAACACGCCCCGGAGACGGCCTGGACCATCGACCGGCTGGCGCTCCGCCCCGGGGATCGCATCCTGGACCTTGGCTGCGGGATGGGCCGGGGGCTGGCTCAGGCCATGCGCCGCAGCCCCGCCGGCTACGGGATCGGGCTGGATCGATCCCCCACCATGGCGCGGGCGGCCCGGCGGACGACCGCCCCGTGGCGCCGCGCCGGCCAAGCGGCGATTGTGCGTGGGGATCTGACCGCGCTCCCGCTCGCCCCGGCGAGCCTTGATAAGATTTACAGCATCCACACCTTCTATTTTTGGCCCGATCCCGTCGCCCTCTTTCAGCGCCTGTTCGCGCTGCTCGCGCCCGGCGGCGCCCTGATGGTCACGCTCTCGACCGGGATGCAGCAGCCTGACGGGAGCTGGCGGCTCTCCCCGCTCCAGGAAAAGATCGAGCAGCAGATTCTGCCGATCCTGCGCCAGACGCCGGCGGCCCAGGTCGTTTGGGAGGCCGGGCCGCCATCGCGCCAATACAATAACTGGGCGGTGATTATGGAGCGATCAGTCTAAGGCCGGCTGCGAGACGACCTTGCCGGCGGATAGTGGTATCGTAGCGGCAGGCGCGCGCCGCGCGCCGATGTGCGAAAGGAGCCACCGGATGGCTGATATTGATGCGCTGCGCGCCTACGGCCGCCAGCTGTTCGCCCCCGAAGACGACGCCCTGCGCTGGATCCAGGCCGAGGCCGACCGTCATGAGTTGCGGCGGATCAGCCTGGACGCCGACGAGGCCCGGCTGCTCCAGCTGCTGGTGCTGGCAGCCGGCGCTGCTAAAGTGGTGGAGTTCGGCACGCTGGCCGGCTACAGCGGGACGTGGATCGCCCGCGCCCTGCCGCCCGGCGGCCGGCTCTGGACGCTCGAAGTCTCCTCCAAGCACGCCCGGATCGCCCGCGCCAGCTTCGAGCACGCCGGCGTCGCCGACCGCGTGACGGTGGTCGAGGGCGCGATTCTCGACTCGCTGCCGAAGCTGAGCCGCGAGGCGCCGTTCGATTTCATCTTCATGGATGCCAACCCGGAAAGCTACGTGGACTATCTGGCCTGGGCCGCCGGCGCCCTGCGGCCGGGCGGCGCGCTGGTGGCCCACAACGCTTTCGCCTCCGGCAATGTGACGGCGCCGGTCGACGACCGCTCGCGCGGCATGGCCGCCTTCCAGGCCGAGCTGGCCCGTCGTCCCGATTTCGCCGCCGGGCTCGTCCCGTTCGGCGAGGGCATGGTCTTCGCCGTCAAGCGCTAGCCGGCATCCAGCCGCCAGTGAGCGGGGAACCCGGCGCCGGGGAAGATGCGCCGCGCCGCGTCCAGCAGCGCCAGCCACTCGCCCGGCCGGTAGCGCTGCGAGACGTGGAACAGCACCAGCGCCCCGGCGCCGGCCCGTCGCGCCAGCTCGGCGGCCTGGATCGAGGTCATATGGTGGTGGCGGGCTGCCAGCGCGGCGTCCTCCGGCCCGTACTGGCTTTCGCAGACCAGCGTGTCGCAGCCGCGCAGCCAGGGCGCCAGCCGCTCCAGCGCCGCCTCGTCGAGCAGGAAGTCGGTCAGATAGGCGATCGAGCCGCCCGGAGTTTCGGCCAGCAGCTCGGCGGCCAGCGCCGCATGCTCGTAGCGGCGCCCGCCGATCTCCAGGATCGCGTCGGGCGCCGCCGGCTGCTTGAGCTG
>DASWWB010000051.1:0-2322 GCA_036406115.1 Herpetosiphonaceae bacterium | reverse complement strand
CCGGGGTATGGAATTGCCAGCGGCCGAGCGGGCCGTAATCGACGATCAGCACATAGAGGCTGTAGTAATCGCTGTTTTTGCTGATGTCGCGGGCTGGCGCCTCAAGGATGCCTAATTGTACAGCAGGTGAGCCGCTTTCGTGCATCGCTTTGATCGCCCGTTCTTTGAGCAGATAGAGGGAGTGGGCGCGATCGCGGCCGCTCATCGGCTCGCGGCCGCGTTTGTCATCGCCGAAGGCGTCGCTCTCGTAGAACGCGGCCCAGCCGTCGAGGCGGCTGAGCCAGGTGCCCAGCCGCACCAGCGGCGGGGCGTCGGGGGGCGGGGTTTTGTTCATGCGGGGGTCTCATCCTTGGCCAGGCGCTGAAGCTCGTAGAGCTTGGTCAGCGCTTCGATCGGGGTCAGCTGGGTGACATCCATCGCCTGGAGCGCCTGCACCGTCGGCGAGACGCCCAGCGTGTCGAACAGCGAGGGCTGCTGGCGCTGGTCGCCGTTGCCGTTGGCCCGGCGCATCGCCGCCCGGCGCTCCTCCTTGGAGCCGCGGCCCTCCAACTCCGACAGAACCTCGGTCGCCCGCTTGACGACCGCCGGCGGCATGCCGGCCATCTGGGCGACGTGGATGCCGTAGGAGCGGTCGGCGCCGCCCTCGACGATCCGCCGCAGGAAGACGACGTGGTCGCCCTCCTCGGCTACCGCCATGTTCCAGTTGCGCACCCGGGGCAGGATGCTGGCCAGCTCGGTCAGCTCGTGGTAGTGGGTGGCGAACAGGGTTTTGGCGCGCAGGCGCGGCTGGTTGTGGATGTACTCGATCACGGCGCGGGCGATCGAGAGGCCGTCGTAGGTGCTGGTGCCGCGCCCGATCTCGTCGAGGAAGATCAGCGAGCGGGGGGTGGCGTTGTTCAAAATGTTGGCCGACTCGATCATCTCCACCATGAAGGTTGACTGGCCGGTGGCGATGTCGTCCTGGGCGCCGATGCGGGTGAAAATCCGGTCCATCAGCCCGACCTCGGCCTCGTCGGCAGGCACGAACGAGCCGATCTGCGCCATCAGCGCGATGAGGGCGACTTGACGTAAGTACGAGCTTTTGCCGGACATATTCGGGCCGGTCAGCACCATGATCTGGCACTGCTCGGGGTGGAATTCGGCGTCGTTGGGCACGTAGGGCTCGCGCAAGTTCTGCTCGACGACCGGGTGGCGGCCGGCGCGGATCGCGAAGCCGGTGTCCTCGCGCAGCAGCGGGCGGACGTAGCGGTTGCGCACCGCCACCTCGGCCAGCGTCGTGATCACATCCAGCTCGGCGACGGTGCGGGCGGCCTGGAGCAGGCGCGGGCCCTCGGCGGCGATCTGCTTGCTGATCCGCTTGAAGATGATCCGCTCCTGCTCGTTGAGCGCCTCGCTGGCGTTGAGGATGAGCGTCTCGTACTCCTTCAGCTCGGGCGTGATGTAGCGCTCGGCGTTGACCAGGGTCTGCTTGCGGATGTAGTCGTCGGGGATGCGCGCGTCGGCGGTGGCCTTGGAGATCTCGATGTAGTAGCCGAAAATCTTGTTGTAGCTGACCTTGAGGCTCTTGATGCCGGAGCGGGCCTGCTCCTTGGCCTCCAGCTCGTTGATCCAGCGCGAGGCGTCGCGGGTGGCCTCGACGATCTGATCGATCTCGGGGGCGAAGCCGCGGCGGATCACGTTTTCGTCGGAGCGGGCGTTGTCCCAGAGGCCGAGCAGGGCCGGCGGATCGTCGGCGACCGCGCGCTCCAGCAGGTCGCAGATATCGCCGCAGGGATCGAGCAGCAGGGTTTCGGCCGGGCCGCCGGGCTCGTCGTCGAACAGATCGTCCATCGCCGCGTCGGCCGGGTCCGCGCTGGCGGGCGGCGCGCCGTCGAGTGAGCGGAGCTGCTGGGCGGCGCCGGTCTCGGCCAACAGCCGGCACAGCTCGGGGAAGGCCCGCAGCGACTCGCGCAGCCGCACGAGGTCGCGCGGCGTGGCGATGCCCTGGATGATCCGGTTGACCGTGCGCTCGACATCGCCCATCTGCTTGAGGCTGGCCCGCAGCTCGTTGCGCACCAGGGTCTCCTCGACGAAGCGGGCGACGGCGTCCTGGCGGGCGATGAGCGGCGCCAGCTCGATCAGGGGCTGGGCGATCCACTGGCGGAGCATGCGAGCGCCCATCGGCGTGCGGGTCTGGTCGAGGACGCTGATCAGCGAGCCTTTGCGCTGGCCGGCGGCGCCCTCCAGCAGCTCCAGGTTGCGGCGGGTCTGGGGGTCGAGGAACATAAACGAGGCGGTGTCATAGACGCGCAGGCCGCGCATCTGGGCCACGGTGTCGCGCTG
>DASWWB010000050.1:0-6737 GCA_036406115.1 Herpetosiphonaceae bacterium | reverse complement strand
CATATCTGGGCGAACCGCCCGTTCAGCTCCGTTCCCAAGCCTGCCGGATCGCCATTGGCATGGATCAGCGCCGCGCAGGCATCCAAGAATCCGACCAGCCCGGGATTCGCCGCAGCATTGACACGATAGGCGGCCAATTGATCCAGCCAGGCGTCGCGCCGGGGATCGCCCGGCCGGCTCACATTGAGCGTCATAAAACCGATATGGACGAGCGGGTCGGCGGGGCTGAAGCTGTCGTTGGCTGTCATCATCTCTCCTGGCGGCGTCTGCTAACGCCCGGCGCGCTTGCGCTCGATGGCCTGCTCGTAGACTCGCAGCACGCGGGGGCCGAGGGCGTCCCAGCTGTATTGCTCGGCGGCCTGGTGATTGCGGCGGCCGACCTGCTGGCGCATGGCTTTGCTGGCGACAAAGGCGCCGATCGCGCCGGCGAGCGCCCGCTCGTCGCCGACCGGGGCCAGCAGATTGCCTGGATGTTCGCCCAGGACGCCGGCGTAGCCCGCGTTGGCGAACGCGGCGATCGGCAGGCCGGCGGCCATGGCCTCGACCAGCACCTTGCCGAAGCTCTCCTGGGCCAGGGCGGGGGCGCAGAACACATCGGCGCTGCGCATCAGGTGGGGCAGCTGCTCGCGCTCGACATAGCCTGGCCATTCGACCGTGCGCAGGCCGAGATCGCGCTCCAGCTGGCGCAGCCGCTCGCGCTCGGGTCCGTCGCCGGCGATGACCAGGCGCAGGGCGTCGCCGTGCTCGCGCTCCAGGCGGGCGTAGGCGCGCAGCAGCCGGTCGAGGCCCTTGCGCTCCTCCAGCCGGCCGACCGCCATCAGGGTGACGCGGCCGTCGTCGTAGCGCGGCAGGCGGGGCAGGCGCTGGGCGGCGCGGAAGGGCGCGACATCAACGCCGACGCCGATGATCTCGTAGCCGCCGCCGGCATACAGCGCCTCGGCGGTCTCGCGGGCGGCGGGCGAGACGGCGATCCGGGCGTGGATCCGGCGCAGCGACAGGATTTGCAGCCGGGCGAGGGCGCCAAGGAGCCTGAGCCGCAGCGCGTCGTCGATCCGGATATGGAATGACAGGACGTGGGCGGCGTCGGAGTGGGCCAGCAGCCGGCCGCTGAGCGTGGGCGAGAACGGCGCCTGGACGTGGAGGACATCGCAGTTTTCGCTGCGCAGCAGGCGTCGCAGCTCCCAGGGCGGCTGGAAGGCGATCGGGATGGAGGACGAGGAGCCGCTGCCCTTGACCGGCAGGGCCGTGCCGATCTGGATCACCCGCTCGCTGAAGATGTTCTCGAACTGGCTGCCGCCGCAGAAAATGACCGCCTGGTGGCCCTGGCGCTCCAGGTAGCGGTAGAGATCGCGGACATATTCCTGGACGCCGCCGGGCCGGTGGAGATGGTCGTCGAGGACAAAGCCGATCTTCAAGCGTCCGCCTCGCCGCCGTCGGCGAGCTTGTAGCCGACGCCGCGCACCGTGAGGATGCGGCGGGGCTTGGATGGCTGGTCCTCGATCTTCTCGCGCAGCCGGCGCACGCAGACATCGACGAGATTGGTCTGGCCGACATACTCGTAGCCCCAGACCTCGCGGAACAGGACCTCGCGGTCGAAGACCTTGCCGACATTGGCGGCCAGGAAATAGAGCAGCTCGAACTCCATCGGCGTGAGATTGATCTCCTCGCCTTGGAGCAGCACGCGGTGGCGCGGCTCGTCGATCTCCAGGTCGGCGACGCGGACGATCGGCGGTGCCTTGCGGTGCTGGTAGCCCTCGACCCGGCGCAGAATGGCCTCGACGCGGGCCAGCAGCTCGGCGGCGCGGAAGGGCTTGGTGATGTAGTCGTCGGCGCCCAGCTCGAAGCCGTGGACGATATCGTCGGTGCCGTCGCGGGCGGTGAGGATAATGATCGGCACGCCGGAGCGGGCGCGAATTCGCTCGGTCACGCTGAAGCCGTCGACGTAGGGCATCATCACGTCGAGCAGCAGCAGATCGAAGCCGCCGCCCTGGAACAGCTTGAGCACCTCCAGGCCGTTGGTGGCGGTGGTGAGCGTGTAGCGCTGATCGCTGAGCGCGACCTCGACCAGGCGCAGGATGGCCGGATCGTCGTCGGCGACCAGGATCCGGCGCGGGTGCTCGGCCTCGTCGCGGCTCTCGTTGGTGCGGTTTAGCAGGCGCATCGGAACCTCCTCGCAAGCGGCGGCGCCGGGCGGGACGCGGGGGAGCGCCCGCCCGGGCGGGGACAGGCTAGCTGGCTTTGGTGGAGAGGCGCTTCTTGGTCGAGCGCGGCCTGGTGGCGGGGCGCCGGATCAGGGTCGGCTCGACGCCGTGACGGACCGTCTCCTGGGTGACGACGCAGCGGATCACATCGGGATCGGAGGGCAGGTCGAACATCACATCGAG
This sequence comes from Herpetosiphonaceae bacterium, assembly GCA_036406115.1. Lineage (GTDB taxonomy): Bacteria > Chloroflexota > Chloroflexia > Chloroflexales > Herpetosiphonaceae > DASWWB01. The sequence goes on along the minus strand of DASWWB010000050.1, from coordinate 4,353 downwards.
CAAGATCGTCTCGACAGCGGTGCGGAGGCCGCGGGCGCCGGTCTTGCCAGCCAGGGCGCGCTCGGCGATCGCCTCCAGGGCCTCGGGCGTCACCTCCAGCTGGACGTGATCGAGCGAGAGCATCTTCTGGTACTGCTTGAGGATCGCGTTGCGCGGCTCGGTGAGGATCTGCATCATCGCCGGCTTGTCGAGCGGGGCGAGAGACACCAGCACCGGCAGGCGGCCGGCGAACTCGGGGATGAAGCCGTAGTGGAGCACATCGTCGGGCGTGACCTGGGCCAGCAGCTCGCTGGAGCGGGCGGCGCGCTCGCCGCGGGCCTGGCCGCGGCCGAAGCCGATCGAGCCCTGCTGTCCGACGCGGGCGGCGATGATCGGCTCCAGCCCCTCGAAAGCCCCGCCGCAGATAAAGAGCACGTTGGTCGTGTCGAAGGGGATGAACTCCTGCTGGGGGTGCTTGCGGCCGGGCATGGGCGGCACATTGATGATCCCGCCCTCCAGGATCTTGAGCAGAGCCTGCTGGACGCCCTCGCCGGAGACATCGCGGGTGATCGAGGGATTGTCGGCTTTGCGGGCGATCTTGTCGATCTCATCGATGTAGAGGATGCCCATCTGGGCGCGCTCGACATCGCCGTCGGCGGCCTGGAGCAGGCGGAGGAGGATCGTCTCGACATCCTCGCCGACATAGCCGGCCTCGGTCAGGGCGGTGGCGTCGGCGATGGCGAAGGGCACGTTGAGCGTGCGGGCCAGCGTCTGGGCCAGGAGGGTTTTGCCGCAGCCGGTGGGGCCGACCATCAGGATATTGCTTTTTTGCAGCTCGACATCGTTATCGGCGCCGAGGGCGCGGATGCGTTTGTAGTGATTGTAGACCGCCACCGCCAGCACCTTTTTGGCGCGCTCCTGGCCGATCACATACTCATCGAGGTGGTCGCGGATCTTGACCGGGACCGGCAGCGTGCTGGGCAGCGGCGGGGCGGCGGGGGCGCGGCCGGCGGCCTCGCGCTGCTCCTCGCTGGCGACGATCGCGCTCAGCAGCTCGACGCACTCGTTGCAGATAAACAGCGCCCCGGGGCCGGAGACCAGGCGATCAACTTCGTCCTGGCTGCGACCGCAGAACGAGCAATGGTAGGTGGGCGGCAAAAAAGCGGACTGCGGCATTCAGATGGTGCTCCCGGCTCGGTTATGCGCGCCGCCGCCGCGGGAACCGGCGGCGGCGCGCAGCAAGCAAGCCTACTTGGTATGTTCGTTGGGATCAGCGTGTGTCATGATCTCGTCGATAATACCATACTCTTTGGCTTCCTGGGGAGTCATGTAGAGGTCGCGGTCGAAGTCCTTGGCGATCCGCTCGACCGGCTGGCCGGTGTCCTTGGCCAGCAGCTCGCGGGTGATGTTCTGGAGCCGGAGCAGCTCGCGGATCTGGATCTCGACGTCGGGGGCGTAGCCGCGGGCGCCGCCGCCGGCCGGGTGCATGTGGATGGTCGAGTTGGGCAGCGAGAAGCGCTTGCCCTTGGCGCCGCCGGCCAGGATGGGGGTGGCCATCGAGCCGGCCATGCCGACGCAGAAGGTCGAGACATCGGGCGTCACCATCTGCATGGTGTCGTAGATCGCCAGGCCGGCGGTGACCACGCCGCCCGGGCTGTTGATGTAGATCGAAATGTCGCGGTCCGGGTCCTCGTGCTGGAGGAACAGGAGCTGGGCGACGATCACATTGGCGATCTGGTCCTCGATCGGCGTGCCGAGGAGGATGATGCGCTCTTTGAGCAGCCGCGAGTAGATGTCATAGACGCGCTCGCCGCGGCTGCTGGTTTCAATCACATAGGGGACCACCATCGTGGTCGTTTTGGCCTGGAGAATGTCGGCGGCCGGCGAGATCCACTGGAGCCAATTCGTAGACATAACCAATTCCTCCTGATACGGGAGCGCCGCGCTGCTGCCAGCGCGGCGCCCAGCCTGCTTTAGGCTGTCTGCTCGCCTTCCTCGGCCGCTTCGGCGGCGGGGGCGGCGGGTGCCGCGCCGGTGGCGATTGCCACGATGCGGTCGCGCAGCTTCTTATCCAGCACGCTGGCGGCCACCGAGGACCGCAGGTCGCTGTTGAGCCGCTCGCGCACGAAGTCGCGGCGGTCTTCGGGATAGTCCAGGAGCAGCGTCTCGACTTCGGCGTCGACCTCGGAGGGCTCGACCGCCAGGCCCTCGCGGGCGACGATCTCGCGCAGGGCCAGCGAGGATTTGAGGCTCTCCTCGGCCGGGCCGAGCAGCTCCTCAACCGCAGAATCGTGGGTCTTGTTGGTGATCTGCAGGTACTGCTCAAGCGAAATGCCGTAGCGCGACAGCTCGCCGACCTGCTGGTGGAGCATCTCGTCGGCGCGCTCGTGAATCATCGCGTCGGGGATGTCGTACTCGGTCACCTTGACCAGCTCCTCGATGTAGGCGTTGAGCAGCTCGCGGCGGGCGTGCTCGCCGGCGTTGGTCGTCAGCCGCTGGCGGGTGTCGGCGCGCAGCGCGTCGATGTCGCCCTCGAACTCCTGGAGCGCCGGCAGCTCGTCCCACTCGGGCAGGAGGCGCTGCTGGATATCCTTGACCTGGACCTTGAACGTCACCTCTTTGCCGGCGACTTTCTCATTCGGATGGTCGTCGGGCAGCGTCGTCGTGATCGAGCGCTCCTCGCCGGCCTTCACGCCGAGCAGACCCTGGTAGAGATCGGGCAAGATGCGCTTGGCGTCGAGCACGACCGGGCTTTCCTCGGGCTCCTGGCCCTCCTCGCGCTCGTCGAGCAGGTTGCCTTCGCCGTCGAAGCTCTCCATCACCACCGTCAGCTGATCGCTGTCCTGGGCCTCGCGCTCGCCCTCGGGGGATTGGAGCACGACGTGCTTCTCGCGCAGCGAGTCCATCGAGTGCTCGACCAGCTCGTCGGTGATCTCCTCCTCGTTGAGCGGCACGCTGATCGCGTGGTAGTCGCCGAGGGTGATGGTGGGCTCGACCGGCACCAGCACGCGGAAGCGGAAGGGATCGAACTCGACCTTCTCGATCGTCGCCTGGGCGACGGGATCGATGCCCTCCTGCTTGATCGCGGCCTTGAACGCGACCTGGATGATCTCGTCGGTCGCCTCTTCGCGGATGATCTCGCGCCCGTAGTAGTTTTCAATCATAAAGCGGGGCGCTTTGCCTTTGCGGAAGCCGGGGATGTTGACCTTGTTGGCGACGCGCTTGGCAGCCTTGTTCATCTCTTTTTCAATCGTGGCTGCGTCGGGCTCGATGTCCAGGGCGATCAAACTCTTGGGCAACCGTTCTGATGCAATTTTCACCTGTGCAACTCCATTGTTCTATATTTAGCAGTGCGCAACACATCAAGACCGCCCTGCCGGCGATCCGCCACCATTATAAACGATAAAAGGCGGTTAAATCGCCATCGGCGTTTCGCGCTCGGCCAGGTGCTGGCGGTACATCGGCGAGACGGCGCGCAGCCGCTCGACCATGGGCGGCAGCAGCTCCAGCACGCGGTCGATCTGCTCGACGGTGTTCTCGTGGCCGACCGTCAGGCGCAGGCTGCCGTGGGCGCGCTCGACGCTCATGCCCAGCGCCGTCAGCACATGCGAGGGCTCGAGCGAGCCGCTGGTGCAGGCCGAGCCGCTGGAGGCCGAGATGTTCTGCTGATCGAGCAGCAGCAGCATGCTTTCGCCCTCGATGAACTCAAAGGAGATATTGACATTGTTGGGCAGGCGCCGGGTGCGGTGGCCGTTCAGGTGGACGTGGGGGATCGCCGCCTCGATGCCGGCGATCAGCCGGTCGCGCAGCATCGCGCAGTGGGCGGCGTTCTGCTCGTAGCGCTCGGCGGCCAGCTTGAGGGCCGTCGCCAGGCCGACGATGCCGGGGACGTTCTCGGTGCCGGCCCGCAGCCGGCGCTCCTGCGAGCCGCCGTTGACCTGGGGCAGCAGCGGCACGCCGCGCCGGACATAGAGCATGCCCACGCCCTTGGGGCCGTAGAATTTGTGGGCGGCCAGGCTGAGCAGATCGACGTTGAGCGCCTTCATGTCCAGCGGCAGCGTGCCGCCGGCCTGGACGGCGTCGGTGTGGAACAGCACGTCGTGTTCGCGGCAGATCGCGCCCAGCTCGGCGATCGGCTGGATCACGCCGATCTCGTTGTTGGCGTACATAATCGAGGCCAGCACGGTGGTCGGCCGGATCGCCGCCCGCAAATCCTCGGGATTGACCAATCCCTCGCTGTCGACAGGCAGGACCGTCACCTCGAAGCCGAACTTGGCCAGGTACTCGGTGGCGTGCAGCACCGCGTGGTGCTCGATCGCGCTGGTGATGATGTGGTTGCCGCGGCCGGCCTCGCGCTGGGCCAGGGCCGCGCCT
>DASWWB010000049.1:0-2679 GCA_036406115.1 Herpetosiphonaceae bacterium | reverse complement strand
TTTTGCAATGGTTAAATCCACTTTCAATCACGCCGAGGGACCCATGAAGCGACTCAGCTGGCTTTTCCTCCTCCTCGTTCTCCTGCTCTCATCAACCCATCTGACCAGGCTCCAGGCCCAGATCCCGCCGGATGAGCGGCTTTTTCCCGAGACTGGCTACGCGCTGCGCGGCGAATTCCTGCGCTACTGGGAGGCCCACGGCGGCCTGGCGATCTTCGGCTATCCGATCTCCGAGGTGCTGTGGGAGGACGGGCGGCTGGTGCAATACCTGGAGCGCAACCGCCTGGAGCTGCACCCCGAGAACCCGGCGCCGTTCCGGGTCCTGCTCGGCCTGCTCGGCGAGGAGCGGCTGCGCTCCCAGGGCCGCGACTGGCGGGCCGCCCCGCCGGCGCCGATCACCACCGACCGCGACTGCCTGTATTTCCGCGAGACCCGCCACTCGCTCTGCGGCGAGTTCCGGCGCTACTGGGAGGCTCACGGCGGCGTCGCCCAGTTCGGCTTCCCCATCACCCAGCCGGCGCCGGAGCGCAGCGAGACCGACGGCAAAACCTACGAGGTGCAGTATTTCGAGCGCAACCGGATGGAGCTGCACCCGGAGAACCCGGCGCCCCATCGCGTGCTGCTCGGCCTGCTCGGCTCCTGGCGCGCCGGCTGGCTGCTCGGCGCCAATCGCCAGCCCGCCGCCCAGCGCGCCAGCGTCAGCGGCCCCGCCGAGACAGTCAAGCCGCTGACCGATCTGGTGCTGACGGTCGAGGTCCCGGGCTACGACGGCCCGGCGGTGCTGCGGCTCTACGACGCCGCCGGCCGCCACGAGCACACCGCCGCCCTCAACGTCCGCGGCGGCAGGGCCGAGCTTTCCTGGCGCTCCGGCGGCGCGCTCGGCGCCCATCCGGCGGCGGTGCTGATCGGCGGCAAGGTCGCCGGGGTCAGCGGCGCGGTCTATCGGATCGACGCCGACACCGGCGTGGCGACCGGCCTGCCGCGCTACGACACGCTCGTCCCCCGGGTCCGCGAGTTCCTCAGCCACGATATTTCGGAGTACGACTACCAGGGCTACCGGGTCAAAGGCTACCGCTCGCCGGACAGCGTCTACCTCTGGCTGCGCGACCACGTCTACCAGGGCCTGGGCTATCGCTACTTCGAGACCGACATGACCAGCCTGCTCGATTATTTCCGGCGCGAACAGAAGCCCAACGGCGCCTTCGACGATTATTTCGTGATCCTGGGCGACATCCCGATCAAGGGCCGGGTCGAGGTCGAGGCCGACCTTGAGTTCCTGTTCGTCCTGGGCGTCTACCAGGCCTGGCAGGCGACCGGCGACACCGCCTGGATGGCGCGCCAGATCGAGGCCATGGAGCGCGGCATCGCCTACAGCACCAGCGACCCGCAGCGCTGGGACGCCGCCAGCCAGCTCATCAAGCGGCCCTTCACGATCGATATGTGGGATTTCGAGTACGGCGGCCCGACGATCTCGCCCGACGGCAAAGAGGCGCCGCGCCACTGGATCGATGAGAACACGAAGTTTGGCGTCATGCACGGCGATAACACCGGCATGGTCTACGCGATGCAGCTGCTGAGCAGGATGCACGCGGCGCTGGGCGACCAGGCCGCCGCCGAGCGCTGGACCGCCCGCGCCGCCGCGATGATGGAGCGGCTCAACGCCCTGGCCTGGAACGGCACCTTCTTCCGCCACACCGTCCATCTCGGCCCGGTCGCAGTGCCTGGCGTCGACGAGGCGGCGCAGCTCTCGCTCTCCAACGCCTACGCCCTCAACCGCGAGGCCTTGTCGAACGAACAGGCCCGCAGCATCATCAGCGAATATTTCCGGCGCCGGATCGCCAATCCCGACAGCCTGCAATCCGAGTGGTACAGCATCGATCCGCCCTTCCCTGCCGGCAGCTTCGGCACCGCCAACGGCTGGGGCGACACGCCCGGCGAGTATGTCAACGGCGGCAGGATGCCGCTGGTGGGCGGCGAGCTGGCCCGCGGCGCCTTCCGCTTCGGCGAGGAGGCCTACGCCTTCGATATTCTGCGGCGCTACGAGCAGCTGATCACCGCCCAGAACGGCACCTATCTCTGGTACTACCCGGCGGGCAATCCCGGCATCCCCGGCGCCGACTCGCTCAGCACCGACGGCTGGGGCAGCTCGGCCATGCTGGCGGCGCTGCTGGAAGGCGCCGCCGGCCTGACTGACAACGGCGCGCTTTACCGCGATGTCACGATCGCCCCGCGCTGGAGCGCCGATCCCGAGGTCCGTGAGGCGACAGTCAGCACCCGCTACGGCGCCTCGCTCGGCTACGTGGCCTACCGCTGGCAGCGCGGCGCCAAAAGCCTGCGCCTCATGACTGCCGGCAGCGGCGAGCGCGCCACCCTGCGCCTCCTCCTGCCAGCCGACGCCCCGGCCGCCGTCGCCGTCCAGGCCAACGGCGCGCCGGTCCGCCACGCGATCAGCTCGATCGGCGGCAGCCGCTACGTCACGATCGAATCGGACAGCCTCTCGACCACCATCGATATCTCCTGGTAGCACAACGGCGCCGGATCCCGCTCGGGATCCGGCGCCGGCCTGCGTCCTGGTTTCTGGCCTGAGTCGCGCTACTGGCCCGTCTGGACTCGCAGCTGGGTCAGCAGCACGATCACCTTGCGCAGCGGCTCGGGCTGATCGACGCCGTCCATGGTCGT
>DASWWB010000048.1:0-2142 GCA_036406115.1 Herpetosiphonaceae bacterium | reverse complement strand
GGCGCTGGGCGACGCGCTGGCCGGTCACGCCGCCGCAGCCCACAACCTGGATGCCTCGGCGGCGCGGCTGCTGGCGCTCTACCGCGCCGCCTGAGCCGGTCGGCTGAAAGCGGTTCGCCAGCCGGGCGGCGCCGCAGCGCGAATCGCTGAAACCGGTTCGACAGCGCCGGGCCGATCAGCTATAGTTGCGCCGCAGCAGCCTAGCGTGAAAGGACCGACATGAGCGAGATTCAGTACCGCGATCTGAATAAAAACGGCCGCCTGGACCCCTACGAGGATCCGCGCCTGCCGATCGAGGAGCGGGTCGAGGATTTGCTGGGGCAGATGCGGCTGGAGGAGAAGGCCGGCCTGATGTTCCACACGGTGGCCGAGGTCGGCGAGAACGGCAGCCTGGAGGCGCCGCTGCGCTACAGCCAGTCGACGATCAGCGAGATGGTGGGCGGGCGGCTGATGAGCCACTTCAATGTCCATCGCCTGCCGGAGCCGCGCCTGGCCGCCGGCTGGAGCAACGCCGTGCAGGCCCTGGCCGAGGGGACGCGGCTTGGCATCCCGGTCACGATCTCGACCGATCCGCGCCACGCCTTTTCGACCAATCCCGCCACCAGCTTCGGCGCCGGCGGCTTCTCGCTCTGGCCCGAGCCGATCGGCCTGGGGGCGATCGGCGACCCGGCGCTGGCCGAGCGGTTCGGTGACATCGCGCGCCAGGAGTACGCGGCGGTCGGCATCCGCATGGCGCTGCACCCGATGGCCGACCTGGCGACCGAGCCGCGCTGGGCGCGGATCAGCGGCACTTTCGGCGAGGACGCCGACCTGGCGGCGGCGCTGACCGCCGCCTACGTGCGCGGCTTCCAGGGCCCGGCGCTCGGACCCGCCAGCGTCGCCTGCATGACCAAACATTTCCCCGGCGGCGGCCCGCAAAAAGACGGCGAGGACGCGCACTTCGCCTACGGCAAGGAGCAAGTCTATCCCGGCGGCCGCTTCGACTATCACCTGAAGCCGTTCGCCGCCGCCTTCGCCGCCGGCACCGCCCAGATCATGCCCTACTACGGCGTCCCGGTCGGCGTCGGCTACGAGGAGGTCGCCTTCGGCTTCAATCGCGGCGTGATCACCGATCTGCTGCGCGGGACCTACGGCTTCGACGGCGTGGTCTGCACCGACTGGATGCTGCTGACGGATCTGACGGTGCAGGGGCGGGTGATGCCGGCGCGGGCCTGGGGCGTCGAGCACCTGAGCGTGGCCGAGCGCGCGCGCAAGGCGCTGGAGGCCGGCGTCGACCAGTTCGGCGGCGAGGCCTGCCCGGAGGTGATTGTCGAGCTGGTGCGCTCCGGCGCGGTCAGCGAGGAGCGGATCGACCAGTCGGCGCGGCGGATCCTGCGCGATAAGTTCCGCCTCGGCCTGTTCGACAATCCGTATGTCGACGCCGAGGCTGCGGCGCGGATCGTCGGCGCGCCGGATTTCGTCGCGGCTGGCGCGGCGGCCCAGCGCCGCTCGCTGGTCCTGCTCAAGAATGATTCGCCGAGCGGCGCTGCGCATCTGCCGCTGCGGGCCGGGCTCAAGGTCTACGCCGAGAACATCGCGCCGGAGACGCTGGCGGGCTACGCGACGCCGGTCGCCAGCCCGGCCGAGGCCGACGTGGCGATCCTGCGGCTGGCGGCGCCCTACGAGCTGCGCGACCGCGAGCCGATCGAGAACTTCTTCCACGCCGGCGACCTCCGGTTCCCGCCGGAGGAGGAGGCGCGGCTGTTGGCGGTCATGCAGGCGGCGCCGACGATCGTCGACATCTTCCTCGACCGGCCGGCGGTGATCCCGGGGATCGCGGCGGCCTGCGCCGGGCTGCTGGCCGATTTCGGCGCCAGCGACGCGGCGGTGCTGGATGTGATCTTCGGCCGGGCCGAGCCGGGCGGCAGGCTGCCCTTCGAGCTGCCGTCGTCGATGGCGGCGGTGGAGCGCCAGCACCCCGACGCGCCCTACGACTCGGCCGATCCGCTGTTTCCCTTCGGCTTCGGCCTGGGCTACGGGCCGGCGGCGTAGCGGCCGGCGCTCGGCTGCTCCCCGATAGCGCGAAGCGCCGGCGGCCTGGATGGCCGCCGGCGCTTCGCCAGCGATTGTTGTCCGTCGATGAGCCGCCTACGAACTGGCGGC
>DASWWB010000047.1:0-8073 GCA_036406115.1 Herpetosiphonaceae bacterium | reverse complement strand
CGCGGCGGGCCAGCCGCTCGCATTCCATCGGCCTGGCGCTGGCTTGGCGGAATGAGCGGGTGACCCGCCTGCGCTGGCCTCGCCGCTACTCCCCGGCCTCCGCTCGAAAGGTGACCTGCGGGTGGTGCTGGACACAATATTGCAGATCCCACGGCGAACGAAACAGGACGACATCCTGCTGGTTCCGATCATGGACATGCAGCCAGCGGGTCGAGGTCCACAGGGCGCTCAGGGCCGCCGGGCTGCCCGTCACCCAGCGGGCCGTGGTGTACGCGAACGGCTCGCGCCGGCTGGCGACGCCGTACTCGCCCTCCAAGCGCGCCTGCACCACATCGAATTGCAGCTCGCCCACAGCCGCCAGGATCGGGGTCCGGCGGCCGTCGAGGGCGAAAAGAAGCTGGATGACGCCTTCTTCTTCCAGCTGGCTCAGCCCTTTGGTGAACTGTTTTTGTTTTTCGATGTGCAGATTCTCAAGCTGCGCGAAGTGCTCGGGCGGGAAGCGGGGGATCGCCGTCAGCTGACGCCCATCGACCGAGCAGACCGTGTCGCCGATCTGAAACAGGCCCGGATTGCTGAGCCCGATCACATCCCCAGGATAGGCGTCCTCGATGGTTTCCCGCTCGCGGGCGAACAGCCGATGCGGCCGCGCCATGCGGATCTTGCGCCCCAGGCGGCCATGCACCGCCTGCATATCTTTGTGGAAGTGGCCGGCGCAGACGCGCAAAAAGGCCATGCGATCACGATGCTGGGGATCCATGTTGGCCTGGATTTTGAACACGAACCCCAGAAACATCGGATCGGTCGGCGCGACCAGGCCCTGGCTTGTCATGCGCGCCTGGGGCGGCGGGGCGTAGGTGATCAGCGCGTCAAGGAACGGGGCGACGCCGAAATTGTTCACCGCGCTGCCGAAAAAGACGGGCGTCGTCGCGCCCGCCAGGAATGCCGCGCGGTCAAACGGCGCGCCCGCCGCGTCCAGCAGGGCTACGTCGTCATGCAGCTGGGCGACCGCGTCGGCGCCGAGCAGATCCAGCAGCTGCGGATCCGCGCTGTCGCGGACCTGGACCGGGGCTTTGAATTGCCCGCCAACCGTGCGCTCGAACAGGAGCACCTGCTGCTGCTGGAGATCATAGACCCCCTGGAACGTGCCATCGCTGTGAATGGGCCAGTTCATGGGCACCGCCGTCATGCCGAGGACCCGCTCGATCTCATCCAGCAGTTCCAGCGGATCGCGGCCCGGACGGTCCATCTTGTTGATAAAGGTCAGGATCGGGATGTTGCGCTGGCGGCAGACCTCAAAGAGCTTCAAGGTTTGGGGCTCGATGCCATTCGCGCGGTCCAGCACCATGATCGCGCTGTCGACCGCCGTGAGCGTGCGGTAGGTGTCTTCGCTGAAGTCTTGGTGGCCGGGCGTGTCGAGCAGATTGAAATGACAGTCCTGATAGGTGAATTGGAGCACCGTCGAGGTGATCGAAATGCCGCGTTCGCGCTCCATCGCCATCCAGTCGGAGGTGGCATGGCGTTGCTGCTTGCGGGTCCGGACCCCGCCCGCCTGCTCAACCGCCCCGGCATACAGCAAGAGCTTCTCGGTCAGGGTGGTTTTCCCAGCATCGGGATGGGAAATAATCGCAAAAGTCCGGCGGCGGGCCACTTCAGCGGCCAGGTCTGGGGATGGGGTGAGCGTATCGGTCTGCATCATCAGATTCCTTGGTACCGGTCCGGGGTTCGTGCGGCCCCCCTGAACCGGAACGAGCATGGGCCGCCGGGAAGCGGACGGACGCACGCAAAAACTGCGCCGTGGCGCAGTCTCCGTCAGGCCTCAGATGGTGCGCCGAGGCACGCGCTATTCCAAGGGGGTATGGTACCGGATTGCCGCGCCGGTGTCAATCCGGCCCGGCCCTGGCGCCTCAGGACCGCAGCAATGCGCTGCCCGGCCCGAAGGCATGCTTGATCGCGAGCGTCAATGCGCCGCGCAGCCCCGCATCCAGGCCGAGGGCGCCGTAATCGATGCGCAGGCCCTTGGTGGAGAGCGGCAGCGAGCGTTGCAGGACGGCTTGCTTGAGCGACGCGAGCAGCTGATGGCCGATCAGGCTGACCCCGCCGGTGATGACGATCAGGCGGGGATTGAAGAAGTTGACCAAGCCGGCCAGCGCTTCGCCGATCAGGCGCCCGCTGTCCTGAATCAATTCGAGGGCGGCCCGATCGCCGGCGGCGGCGGCGGCGCCAAGGTCGGCGGCGCTGAGCTGGCCCTGGAGCGCCAGCCGGGAGGCCAGGATCGGGCTGCGGCCGGTCTCGGCAAGCTCAAGCGCGCGGGCCGCCAGGGCTGGTCCGGCGGCGATCGCCTCCAGGCAGCCGGTCTTGCCGCAATGGCAGATCGGCCCGTTGCGATCGGCGCAAATATGGCCGATGTCCCCCGCGCAGCCATCGCTGCCGCGATGCACGGCCCCGTTGCAGATAATCCCCGCCCCGATCCCGGTGCCGATCTTGACCAGGAAGAAATGGTCGATCCCCTGGCCGGCGCCGGCGACGAGCTCGCCCAGCGCCATGACATTCGCATCGTTATCCACGATGACTTGGCTGCGCGGGAAAGCGGCCTGGAGCGTGGCGGGAATCGGGAACCGGTCCCAAGCGGGCATCAGCGGCGGGGAGACCAGGCGGCCGCTGGAGAACTCAACCGGCCCCGGCACGCCCAAGCCCATCGCGGTCACTTGGCTCGGATCCAGGCGGCGCCGGGCCAGGAGCTGGTTGATGATCGCGGTGATCCGCTCCAGCAGGACGGCCGGTCCGTCGCGCACATCGGCGGGCTCGCTGTGCCGCTCAAGGATGGCGCCCGTGAGATCGGCGAGCGCCAGGTCGATGCTGGTCGCCCCCATGTCGACGCCGACGACATAGCCTTGGTTGGGGTTGAAGTTCAGCAGCCGCGGCCGCCGCCCGCCCTGGGAATCCCCGGCCCCGACTTCGATCAAAATGCCCTTGGCCAGCAGGTTCGCGGCGACGGTTGTCATCTTGGCCCGCGAGCAGCCGCTGATCTCCGCGAGATCGGTGCGCGACAGCGGCCCGCGCTGGCGAATCGCCTCGACCACAAGCGCTTCATCGCCGGGGAGCTGGTGCAGGTCTGCGAGGGCCATGAGGTTCCTTTCTCGGTAACGGAGGCTGGCAAGTTATTTTATTGATTGAAATAATAGCACCCTCTTGCATGCTGTCAAGTATATCTGTAAAAAAGTTCTTGACATTTTGGAAATAAATCGCTAATATTTCATAGAACAACAAAGTTATTTCATCAATTGAAAAAAGCGCTTCTCACTCGCGTGAAGCGCCAACGGCTACGAGCGGTTTTATCCAAAGGAGCGTTCTGATGTTTGGCAGCAATGATGCCCCCAGTCTTCGTGAACGGCGCCGCCACCCTGTCCGCCTGGTCCTGACCACCCTCCTCCTGTTCAGCCTGATTTTAGCCGCGTGCGGCGGGGGCGAGGCTCCGACTGCCGAAAGCGGCGCCCCCGCCCCGGGCCGCAGCAAGCCCTTCACCATCGGCGTCTCGAACGGCTTTGTCGGCAGCGAATGGCGCACCCAGATGCTCAGCGAGCTGCAACGGGTGAACGCGGAGTACCAACAAGCCGGCCTGACCACCGAGCTGGTGATCGAGAGCGCCGACGTGGACGTCCAAGGCCAGATCCAGCAGATCCGCAATCTGATCAACCGCGATGTTGACGCGATTATCGTCAACCCGAACTCGCAGACCGGCCTCAACAGCGTCCTCCAGGAAGCGACCGACGCCGGGATCGTCGTGATCGCGGTCGATCAGGAAATCGCGGCGCCGAAGGCGATCAACGTGGTCATCGACCAGACGGAGTGGGCGCGGATGAGCGCCAAATGGATGGCCGAGAAACTGGGCGGCAAAGGCGATATCGTGATCATCAACGGCATCGCCGGCCACCCCGCCAACGAAGCCCGCTACAACGGCGTCAAGGAAGTCCTGGCGGGCTACCCGGAGATCAAGGTCCTGAACGTCGGCAATGCCAACTGGGACCAGGCCACCGGCCAGCAAGTCATGTCGAACCTGCTCGCCTCGCAGCCGAAGATCGACGCCGTCTGGACGCAGGATGGCATGGCCCAGGGCGTGTTGCAGGCGGTGAACACCGCCAACCCCGGCACCTGGCCCCTGATCGTGGGCGAGGCGCGGGCCGGCTACATGCAGCTGTGGAACACCGTGCTCCAGACCAAGCCCGACTTCACCTCCTACGGCGTGATCAACCCGCCCGGGGTGGGCGCCAGCGGCCTGCGGATCGCGGTGGAGCTGTTGCAGGGCCGCAGTTTCAAGGATGGCGCGCTCAAAGGCCCGTCCGCCAACTCGCTCTACGTGCCCATCCCAGGCGTCGTCAACCAGGAGAATTTCGCTGCTGAGTTCGCCAAGATCAAAGATCAGCCAGCCTCCTATGTGCTCGACGGCTCGATCACGGACGCCGAAGCCAAAGCCTACTTCAAGTAGCAGCGGTTGCCGAGGAGGGCGGTTATGACGATCAGCTTCAGCGCCCGCCGCATCAGCAAGCGCTACGGGGGCGTGACGGCCCTGGCCGACGGCGCGCTCTCGATCGCCGGCGGCGAGGTGCTGGCGCTGATGGGGGCGAACGGCAGCGGCAAGAGCACCCTCAGCAAGATCATCACGGGCGTGGCGACGCCGGATAGCGGGGAGCTGCTGCTCGACGGGCAGCCGATCCGCTTTCCGGCCCCGCAGGCGGCCCGGCGCCATGGGATTGTCGCGGTGTATCAGGAGCTGAGCCTGATCCCCGACCTGACGGTGGCAGAGAATATCTGGCTCGGCCACGAGCCGCTGCGGCTGGGGCGGGTCGACACGCGCGCGGTCCGGGAGCGCACCGCCGAGCTGCTGGCGCTCTTTCAGGGCGTCGTCCGGCCCACCCTCAGGCCCGAATCGGCGGTGGCCGGCCTGCCGCCGGATGAGCGCCACATCGTCGAAATCCTCAAGGCCCTCAGCCTGGAGCCGAGGCTGATGATCCTCGACGAGGCGACCGCCAGTCTGACCGCCGCCCAAGTGGAACGGCTGGGCGAGCTGATGGGAGATTGGAAACAGGCCGGCATGGCGCTGGTGCTGGTCTCGCATCGCATGGACGAAGTCTTCCGGCTGGCCGACCGCGCCACCGTGCTGCGCAACGGCGCCCATGTCGGCGACGTGATCCTGGCGGACACGAGCGAGGCCGAGCTGGTTCGGCTGATGATCGCCGACGGCCTGCCGGTCCGCGAGGAGCGCGGCGCCGTCCCCGAGGCGGCCCGGCCGCGACTGGCGGCGGAGAATCTCGAGACGGCGACCCTGCGCGGGATCAGCCTGAGCGTGAGCGCCGGCGAAATCCTGGGGCTGGGCGGGCTGGGCGGCCAAGGCCAGGGCGATGTGCTGCTGGCGCTGTTCGGCGCGATCCCCTGGCGCGGCGAGCTGACGGTGGACGGCCAGGCCCGGCGCTTTCAGCATCCGCGCCAGGCCATGGCGCACGGGCTGGCCCTGGTGCCGGGCAACCGGGGCAGCGAAGGACTGCTGGGCCGGCGCTCGATCCTGGAGAACCTCCAGCTGCCCTCGTGGCGCCGCTACGGCTGGCTGACGCGGATGGCCAGGGCGCGGGCCGACGCCGGCGGGATCGCCGCCAAGCTGCGATTGGTGATGTCATCGCTCGACGCGCCGGTCGAGAGCCTGAGCGGCGGCAACGCCCAGAAGGTGGTGCTGGGCAAGTGGCTGCTGCGCGAGCCCGGCGTGCTGCTGCTGAGCGATCCGACCAAAGGAATCGATGTGGGCGCCAAGGCCGAGTTCTACCGGATGCTTGGCGGGTTGCGGGAGCAGGGCGTGGCGATCATCCTCTACAGCAGCGACGACGAGGAGCTGCTCGCGCTGTGCGACCGGGTGCTGGTCCTGCACGACGGCAGGGTCAGCGCCGAGCTGCGCGGCCCGCAGCTCACTCGGGCGGCCCTGGTGGCCGCCAGCATGGGCCTCGGCCAGGAGCACCACTGATGCAGACGCCACTCCGTTTCGCCAGGCGCCTGCGCCTGTCCGAGCTTCCGTTCCGCTTTGTGCTGGGGCTGCTGGTGCTCGCCGTGGCCGCCAACTATTCCCTCCAGCCCAAGTTCTTCCAGCTGAGCGTGCTCAGCGGCAATCTGCGCACGCATCTGCCGCTGATGCTGCTGGCGGCCGGCCAGACGCTGGTGATCCTGGCCGGCGGGATCGATCTGTCGGTGGGGGCGATTGTCTCGCTGGCGAATGTGGTGGCCATCCGCTCGCTCCAGGCCAATCCCGACCAGATCATCCTGGCGGTGGCGCTGAGCCTGGGCGCCGGCGTGGCGGCAGGGGCCTTGAACGGGCTGTGCGTGGCCTACGGCCGGCTCCAGCCGATCGTCACCACCTTCGCCTCAAGTTTTATCATCGGCGGCGTGGCGCAGGCGATCCTGCCGACGCCGGGCGGGAGCATTCCCGCCGGCCTCGATCGCTGGTATCGCAGCAATCCGCTGTCGATCCCCCTGACGCTGTGGGTGGCGGCGGCGCTGCTCGGCCTGTGGGGCCTGGTGCGGCTCACGCGCTACCGCCGCTACCTCTACGCGGTGGGCAGCGACGCCCAGGCCGCCTACGTCAGCGGCGTCCCCGTCGCGCTGGTCCGGCTGAGCAGCTACCTGCTGGCTGGCGGCATGGCAGCCTGCGCCGGCCTGGCGCTGACCCTCAGCACCGGCACCGGCGATGCGCTGATCGGCGGCCCGATGACCCTTGGCTCGATCGTGGCCGTCGTGCTGGGCGGGACCCGGCTGAGCGGCGGCGCGGGCGGGATCGCCGGCTCGCTGATGGGGGTTTTGGTACTGGGTCTGATTCGCTCGATCATCTCCTTCGCCGACGTGCCGCTGTGGTGGCAGACCCTGGCGGATAGTCTGATCATCCTGGCGGCGCTAGCCGGGCCTGGCCTGGCGGGCGCGCTGCGCCGGAGGCAGCCATGAAACGCTGGTCAATCCCCCCGGTGCTGGCGGCGCTGCTCCTGGCGGTCGGGCTGTTCGCCCTCGGCGGCGCGCTGCGGCCGGATTTCGCCAACTACGACCTGGCCATGAACATCTTGCGCCTGACGGCCTTTCTGGCGATCGTGGCGGCCGGCCAGACGCTGGTGATCATCGGCGGCGGCGAGGGAATCGATCTCTCGATGGGCGCGCTGGTGACGCTGGGCGCCATCCTGGTCTTCCGGATCGCAAACGGCAGCAATGGGTTGCTGGCGCCGGCGCTGGCGGCTGCGCTCCTGGCCGGCGCCGCCGTCGGCGCGGTCAACGGCGTCGGGGTGGCCCTGCTGCGCATCCCGCCGCTGGTGATGACCTTGGGCATGACCGGCGTCGTGAGCGGCCTGATCCTGGTGATCACCCAGGGCAAGCTGGTGGGCGCGCCGGCGCCGCTCCTGACGGCGCTGGTCTCCCGCCCGGTCGTGCTGGGCATTCCCGGCGTCGTGCTGGTCAGCATCGGGCTGGGCGCCGCGATCTGGGTGCTGCTGGAGCGCACGGCCTACGGCAAGCAGCTGTTCGCGATCGGGGTCAATCGCACCGCCGCCCGGCTGTCGGGCGTCCGGGTGCCGCGCGTCATCATCGCCACCTACGCCCTGAGCGGCATGCTGGCGACGCTCGGCGGCGTGATCCTGCTCGGCTACACCCAAAACGTGTTCCTGAATCTGGGCGCGCCGTACACCTTGCCCTCGATCGCGGCGGTGGTGGTCGGCGGCACACTGATCGCCGGCGGCTCCGGCAGTTACTGGGGCACCATGGCCGGCGCCCTGGTCCTGACGGTCCTGACCAGCCTGCTCACCGCCCTGACGCTGGCCGAGTCAACCCGCCAGATCATCTATGGCCTGACGTTGCTGGCGTTGCTGGCGATCTACGGCCGGCAGCGGGATCTGCGGCGCTAGGCTGTCCTCGATATCTGGCGGCGCCCGCCCCTGCCCCTGGCGCATCTCCCGGGCGCGGCGCTGCGGAGGCGTATCATGACTGAAATCAATGTTGGAGTGGTCGGCGCCGGCTTCATCGGGCTGGCGCATATCGAAGCCCTGCGGCGGCTGGGGA
>DASWWB010000046.1:0-1929 GCA_036406115.1 Herpetosiphonaceae bacterium | reverse complement strand
CGGCCGGCAGCGGGCCCGGGACGCGGATGTCGGCGCTGTAGAAAATCTCGCCCTGGCGCTCGACCGGCCGCACCGGGATGGGGTCGGGGTTGATGGCGATCGGGAAAGCCGTCAGCAGCGGATCGAACGCCAGCGGCAGATACACCTTGGCGGCGGGGGCTGCGACGGCCGGCACCGCCAGCAGCACGCTCACATCGTAGCCGTGGTAGTTGGAGGTGACGATATCCAGCCAATTGTCGCCGTTGACGTCACGCACCAGCAGCGTCGCCGGGTTGATGCCGGCCTGGAATGCTTGCACCGGCTGGAAGGTCGCGTCGCCGTTGCCCAGGAACACCGACACCGCGCCGGGCGCGGTGGAGCCGCCCGAGGCCTGCGACACCAGCATATCTGTCTTCCCGTCATGATTGATGTCGCGCAGCACCACCATGCCGGGCGCGCCGATGGGCAGCGAGGAGTGGGGCGTAAAGCGGCCGGCACCGTCGCCGAGGAACAGATCCACCTGGCCGGCGGCCGTCTGGCTGCCGGCGACGGCCAGATCCGGCCAACCGTCGCCGTTGATGTCGCCGACGGCCGGCGAGCGCGAGCCAGCCGGGGCCGGATAGTTGACGGCTGGTTGAAAGCTTCCGGCGCCGTCGCCGAGCAGCACGCTGGCGTTGCCGCTGTTGGCAGTGACAATATCGAGCCGGTCGTCGCCGTTCAGATCAGCCAGATGCAGCATACAGGGCTGGGAGCCGACGCCGAAGATCGCGCCCGCCTGAAAGGTGCCGTCGCCCCGGCCCAGCCGCACCTCCACCGCATTGAAGGTCTTGCTGGTGATGACGGCATCCAGGCGGCCGTCGCCGTTGAAATCCCCGAGCTTCACGTCTAATGAATCGGGCGAGACCGCAAGCGTGGTGCCGCGCACAAAGGTGCCGTCGCCGACGCCAAGGTAGATCAACAGTTGATTGTCGGCGCGGCCGGCCACCACTAAATCAAGCTTGTCGTCCTGGTTCAGATCGCCGGTGTCGATCGCCCAGAACCCGCCGGCGCTCGACGGGTAGGCCGCCTTGACCGAGAAGACGCCGGCGCCGTCATTGAGCTGGATGACAAGCGTGTGATCGCCCCAGTGGTTCGTCGCCAGGTCCGGCGCGCCGTCGCCGTTGAAGTCGCCGGCCGCCGACATCACAGCGGCGCGGGCGGTCGTGTAGTTGACAGCCGGCTCAAACGCCACCGGCTCTGGCGGCGAGGAATGCTCCAGCGGTTGGCGGGCCAGGGCGAAGGAGACCATCAGCGAACACAGCAGCGCAAACACGAATGCGAGACGGATGGATGGACGGTAGCGCATAACATTCCCCGTAAGTAGATAGCGAGCGCCGGCGCTGCCGGTCGCTCAGGATCGGGCGGCGGCGCGCAACCGGCGCCGCACACAAGAAGTGTAGCGGAAACAATAGTTAAAAATAATTGGGGTTTGTCGCGCGTTTGTCGCACGTTTCACCAGGAGCGCGTGCGCCGCTCAGGATGGCCTGGGCGTCCTGGTCGGGAAGGGCCAGGGCGTCCGCGTCGGCGGGACCCTGGTGGGATAGGGCACGAAGGTCGGGGCGGGCGAGGGCGTGTCGGTCGGGAACGGCTGGAACGTCGGCAGCGCGGTGGGCGTGGCGGTTGACGTGATCGTCGGCGTGTCGGTGGGCTTGGGCGTCTCGGTCGGCTCCGCCGTATCGGTGGGCTTGGGCGTCTCGGTTGCCGTCGGCAGCGGCCGGATGGTGGATGTTGTGACCGGCGACGGCAGCGGCCGGGTGGTGGATGTCGTGACCGGCGACGGCAGGGGGCGCGTCGTCGGCGTATCGGTCGGCGTATCGGTCGGCGTATCGGTCGGCGTGACGCTTGGCGGCGCGCCCGTGGGCGTGTCGCTCGCGGGCGGCGGCGTCGGCGTGCGGCTGGGCGCGGCGGTCG
>DASWWB010000045.1:0-8431 GCA_036406115.1 Herpetosiphonaceae bacterium | reverse complement strand
GGCTTCGAGAGCGGGCTGGATCTGGTCAGAATCGCCGCCGACCGCACCAGCGAGCTGCATTTCGCGCTGACGCCTGCCCGCCTGCCCGCCGGGCCGGGGCCTGTTGGCACGCCGCCCGCCGGCACGCCCGTTTCGGCGCCGCCGACCAGCGTACCGGCGCCGGGGCAAGTGCGCGGCCGGGTTGTCGGCACCGGCGGCCAGCCAATCGCCGGTGCGACTGTGACTGCCGGGGCCGGCGGCGCTGTGGTCGCCAGCGCCCGCACCAACCCGCAGGGCGAGTATCTGCTGATCCTGCGCGCCGGCGCCTACGCGCTGCGCGCCAGCGCGCCGGGCTACGCGCCCGCCTCGGCCCAGGCCGTGGTCGTCGCGCGCCAGCAAGTGACGGTCGACTTCACGCTGACGCCGCTCAACGCGCCCACCGCGACGCCCGCGAATTCGCCGACCGCCACGTCGCGCCCCACGCCGCCCTATCCGACGCCCGGCCCCACTCAGACCCCGGTTCCCGACGGCTCGATCGCCGGCGTGGTGAGGAGCGCCGCCACCGGCGCCCCGATCCCCAACGCCTCTGTGCGCGTGCTGGCCGGCGGCGAGGTTGTCAGAGCCTTGAGGACCGACAGCCAGGGCCGCTACGCGGTGACTGTGCCGGCCCATGCCTACGCCGTCGAGGCTGCGGCGACTGGCTACCTCCAGGCGCAGACGCAGGTCACGGTGACAGCTAACCAGCAGGCGACGGTCAATTTCGCGCTGACGCTGATGCCGCCGACCGCGACGCCCACGCCGACCCAGCCGACCGCCACGCCCACGCCGACCCAGCCGACCGCCACGCCGTGGCCTTATCCGACGCCCGGCCCGACGCAGACCCCGGTCCAGAACGGTTCGGTCGCCGGCGTCGTGACGAGCGCCGCGACCGGCGCGCCGATCGCCGGCGCCCAGGTGCGCATCCTGGCCGGCGGCGAGCTGATCACCACCGTTTGGACCGACGGCCAGGGGCGCTACTCGATGAGCGTCTACCCCTCCGTTGGCGACAGCTACAACATCGATGCGTCGGCGGCCGGCTACCAGCAGGCGCGGACCCAGGTTGTGGTGGCCTCGAATCAGCAATCGACGGTCAACTTCTCGCTGACGCCGCTCAACGCGCCCCCCGCCACGCCGACCGCCACCCCGGGGCCGCAAGATCTTGGCACGCTGACCGGCGTGGTGCGGGCGAACAACGGGTCGCCGATCGCCGGGGCGGAGGTGCGGGCGATGATGGCCGGCGTGGCGGTGAACGCCTTCACCGACAGCCAGGGTCGCTATACGCTGATGGCGCCGCCGGGCGACTATCGTTTGCAGGCGGTGGCGTCGGGGTACGCCAGCGTCCAGTCCAGCGCCCTGCTTGAGCGCGGGCAGACGGTCACGAAGGATTGGACGCTGTTCCCGATTTCCCCGCCGACCGCCACGCCAACCAGCAGCCCGGCGACCGGCGCGCTGTCCGGCGTGATCTCCGGCAGCGGCGGGCCGATCGCGGGCGCGACGGTGCGGGCGCTGGGCGGCGGCGCGGCCTGGAGCGCGGTGACTGACAGCCAGGGCCGCTATTCCCTCGCGGTGCCGGCCGGCGGCTATGGCGTGGAGGCGACGGCGCCGGGCTTCCAGCGCGCCCAGGCCCAGGCCCAGGTCGCCGCCGGCCAGAGCGCGACGGTTGATCTGACGCTGCCGGCCGGCGCCAATCAGCCCCGGCCCGCCGCCGGCGCGCTGCGGATCGCGCGGCAGCCCCGGGCGTTCTGAGCCCCGTTTCACGCCAAGGCCCGCCGAGTCTCATCAGACTCGGCGGGCCTTGCGCTGTTTGCCGGCGGGCTACTCGCCGCTGGCCGGGGCGTCGCGGTCGTCGCTCAGATGGGCGTCGTCGTTGACCCGCAGCACCCGCCAGCCGGCCTCAGCGTGGGCGCTGACCTCGACCAGCGCGCCGTTGTTGATCCAGAGCCGGCCGAAATGCTCCAGCGGCGCGCCCAGCAGGTGGCAGATCAGCGCGCGGATGGCGCCGCCGTGCGAGACCGCCAGCACGGTTTCGCCGCGATGGCGGGCCGCCAGATCCTCGAAGGCCCGCACGGTGCGCGCTTGGAGCTGGGCGTAGGACTCGCCGCCCAGGCGGACGGTGGTCGCCGGCGCCTGTCGCACCGCCGCCATGTGGTCGGGGAAGCGCTCCAGCAGTTCGTCCGGCGTCAGTCCCGCCCACTGGCCGTCGTCGATCTCGCGCAGGTCGGGCAGCGGGGCCGGGGCGAGATGACATAACGCGCCGATGATCGTCGCGGTCTCCCAGGCGCGGGCGATGTCGCTGGCGTACAGCGCCGCCGCCGCCTCGCGCCCGAGCCGCAGCCCGGCCTGGCGGGCCTGCCAGCGGCCGCGCTGGTTGAGCGGGATGGGATTGTGGCCCTGGTACCGGCGCACCGCATTCCAGGCTGTCTCGCCATGGCGGATGAGGATGAGGCGCATGGGTCGTGCTCCTTCAACTGTCTGCCTGGCAAGTATAGGCGCAGCGCCCATCCTTGACAACCTGCCGCCCGGCCGCGATGCGGCGCTTGCCGCCCGCCATTCCCTGGCGTATACTGCTCGCACCGACACTCCTGACGCCATCTGTCCATGACGCCCGCCTGAGCTTCGGCGCCCCCGCATCCGCCCCGAAGCCCGCGCCCTAGCGAGGAGTTCCCGCCATGACTGACCATCCCCCTCCCGCCGGCTCTGCTGATTCGCCCGCGCCGGACATCGCCGACCTTGAGCGCCGCCTGGCGGCCGAGATCGAACGCCGCGAGGCCGCCGAGCGCGCCCAGCGCCTGACCATGGACACGCTGCTGCGCGGCCCGTTCGTCATTTTTCGCTGGATCGCCGCCGAAGGCTGGCCGGTCGAGTTCGTCTCCGACAATGTGTCGCAGGTCTTCGGCTATTCCGCCGAGGACTTCACCAGCGGCCGCGTGCCCTTCGCCTCGGTCATCCATCCCGATGATCTGGCCCGCGTCGGCGGCGAGGTTGGCTCCTACAGCGAGCAGGGCGTGCCGACCTTCGAGCAGGAGTACCGGATCGTCCGCCGCGACGGCGCGGTGATCTGGATCTACGATTTCACCGCCGTGATCCGCGACGGCGCCGGCGCGATCACCCACTACTACGGCTATGTCCTCGACATCACCGCCCGCAAGCGGGTCGAGGAGGAGCAGGTCGCGCTGCACCAGCAGATCATCGAGGCCCAGCAGGCCAGCCTGCAAGAGCTGTCGACGCCGCTGATTCCGATCACCGACAACGCCGTGATCATGCCGCTGATCGGCGCGATCGACTCGCGGCGCGCCCAGCTCATCCTGGAGGAGGTCCTGCGCGGGGTGGCCCGCCACCAGGCGGCGATCGCGATCCTCGATATCACCGGCGTGCAGATTGTCGACACCCAGGTTGCCCAGACGCTGGTCCAGGCCGCCCAGGCCGCCCGCCTGCTCGGCACCCAGGTGATCCTGACCGGCGTGCGCCCCGAGGTCGCCCAGACGCTCGTCCACCTCGGCGCCGATTTGCAGGGCATCATCACCCTCAACAATCTCCAGGCCGGCATCGCCGTGGCGCTCCAGCCTGCCCTGTCGCCGGGCGCCCGCCGCTCCTAAAAACCGCGCAGGCGCCGCCCATCTGGGCGGCGCCTGCGCGGCGCGTTGAAGCTGAGCGCCGGCCTAGGCTCCGGCTGCGGCCAGCTCCCGCTCCTCGGCGATCCCGTTGGCGGCGATCGCGTCGCGGTACCAGAGCGCGCTCTGCTTGGGGACGCGGCGCTGGGTCTCGTAGTCGACCCAGACCACGCCGAAGCGCTGGGTGTAGCCGCGCTCCCACTCGAAATTATCAAGCAGCGACCAGACGAAATAGCCCGCCAGCGGCACGCCGGCGCCGATCGCCCGCCGCGCCGCCAGCAGGTGGTCGCGCAGGTAGCGCACCCGCCGCTCGTCGCGGATCTGGCCGTCGCCGCCCGGGCCGTCCCCGTACGAAGCGCCGTTCTCGGTGACGTAAAGCTTCGGCGGCTGATAGTCGAAGGCCACCCGCGCCAGCAGCTTGTACAGCCCCTCGGCATGCACCTCCCAGCCCATCTCGGTCCACTCCGACGCCGGCGCCAGTTCGACGGTGCGCGGCGCGTTCTGCTCCTCGGGGATCGCCTCGCTCCGGACCACGCTGCGGTCGTAGTAGTTCACGCCCAGAAAGTCGGTTTTGACAGCGATCGCCGCCATGTCGCCCTCGCGCGCGAAGCCCGTCCCCTCCGGCAGGTGGCCGGCGGCGGCGTAGTCGGCGACCATATCGGCGGGGTAGCGGCGGCCGTAGAGCGGATCGAGGAACCAGCGGTTGAAGGAGCCGTCGAAGTGGCGGGCGGCGTCGGCGTCGGCGGCGGAGGGCGAGGCAGGATCGACGTGCTTCAGATTGAGGGTGATGCCGACCTCGGCGCCCGGGCTGTTGCGGCGGATCACCGGCACCGCCCAGCCATGCGACAGCAGGACGTGATGGGCGGCGGCCAGCGCCGTCCCCGTGTCGCGCAGCCCCGGCGCGTGGCGGCCCAGCTGGTGGCTGAGGATGCTGATGCACCACGGCTCGTTGTGGGTGATCCAGCTCTCGACCTGGCCGCCCAGCGCCTTGGAGACGACATCGGCGTACTCGACGAAGGCCTCGGCAGTCGAGCGGACGGCCCAGCCGCCCTCGTCTTGCAGGGCCTGGGGCAGATCCCAGTGGTAGAGCGTCGCGAACGGCCGGATGTCCTGGCGCCCCAGCTCGTCGACCAGCCGGCGGTAGAAATCCAGGCCGCGCTGGTTGACGGCGCCGCGCCCGGCGGGCAGGATGCGCGGCCAGGCGATCGAGAAGCGGTAGGCCCGCAGCCCCAGCTCTTTCATCAGCGCGATGTCCTCGCGCCAGCGATGGTAGTGGTCGCAGGCGACCGCGCCGCTGCTGCCGTCCTCGATCGCGCCCGCGCTGGCGGCGAAGCGGTCCCAGATCGACTCGCCGCGCCCGTCGGCCTCGGTCGCGCCCTCGATCTGGTAGGCCGAGGTGGCGCCGCCCCACACGAATCCGGCCGGAAAGCTCTGAAAAGCCATAATCCCTCTTTATCAATGGCGCGGCGGGAAACCCCGCGTGCCGCGCCTGCTCGCTATTTGACCGCGCCGGCCGTCAGCCCCTCGACCAGCCGCCGCTGGAGCAGAAGGAACAAGATGACGATCGGCAGGGTCGAGACCACCGCGCCCGCCATGATCAGGTCGTAGCGCACCTGCGAGGATTGGACCCCCGCGAACAGTTGCAGGCCGAACGGCAGCGTCTGCACCCGCAGCACGCTGGCGAAAAACAGCTCGTCCCATGCGGTCAGGAAGATGTAGATCGCCGTCGAGACGATCCCCGGCATCGCCAGCGGCAGCACGATCTGCCAGAAGGCCCGGAAGCGCGTCGCGCCGTCGACCATCGCCTGCTCCTCCAGATCGACCGGGATCGCGGCGAAGAAGCCGCGCATGATCCACAGCGACACCGGGATGAAAAAGCCGATGTAGAGGACGATCCCGCCCAGGTTGGTGCCGATCAGCGGGATGCCGAAGGTCGTGCGGATCCAGAGAAAGGTCAGGTAGAGCGGGATGAAAAACAGCGTTCCCGGGATGAGCTGGGTGCCCAGCACGCTCATGCCGTAGAGATCGGCGCCCGGGAAGCGGAAGCGCGACAGCGCGTAGCCGACCAGCGCCGAGAAGAACGTCGCCACCACGGTGGTGATCGTGCAGACAATCAGGCTGTTGGCGAAGTAGCGGCCGAAGTTGGCCCGGCGCCACATCTCGCCGTAGTTCTCCCAGCGCCAGTCGCTCGGCAGCACCTGGGTCGGGCTGGTGAACTCGGCGCTGCTCTTGAACGAGCTGATCACCATGAAGGCCAGCGGGGCGATCATCATCAGCACGAGCACGATGAGCAGCAGATCGAGCAGCCGGTTGCCCAGGAAGCGCCGCGCTCCCCTGGTCGAAATCCGCGCCGTCTCCTGGCGCTTGACGGTTCGCAAAGCTGACATGCGGGACTCCTCGCTAGGCCGGGTTCATCGAGCCGCGGAAGATGCGATACCAGAGGGCGATGAACAGCATCGCCAGCACCAGCACCAGCACCGAGGCCGCCGCGCCGTAGCCGTACAGCTGGTTGGAAAAGGTCTGGCGGGCGATCGCCGGCACCACGAACTCGGCGTATTTGCCGTGGTTGGTGCTGCCGAACATCGAGGTGGCGATGTTGAACGGCCCGAAGCCGAACAGATTGAAGACCACGCCGAACATCACGTTGATTGCGATTGTCGGCTTGAGGAACGGCAGCGTGATGTAGCGGAAGCGCTGCCAGGCGGTGGCGCCGTCCACCCGCGCCGCCTCGTACAGGTCGGTCGGAATCACCTGCAACCCCGCCAGCAGCAGCAGCGCCGTGAACGGCACGCCGCGCCAGATCGCCGGCAGCAGCAGGGCGATCCTGGTGTTTTCAAGCAGCAGCCACTGGATGGGCTTCTCGACCACGCCGAGCCAATCGACCAAAATATGATTGGCCAGGCCGCCGCGCTGGAGCCAGATGAAGCGCCAGATCAGGCCGGTGACGAAGGTCGGCACGACCCACGGCAGCAGGATCAGGGTCCGGGCCAGGCCCCGGCCGCGGAACGGGCGGTTGAGCAGCAGCGCCAGCCCCAGCCCCAGCCCCAGCGTCCCGACGTTGAGCCAGAAGGTGAACCAGAGCGCGTTCTGGGTCGCCTGGGCCAGGCCGCGGATGTTGGCGCCGCCGCCGCCCGAGACGAAGCCGCCGATGATCGAGCCGTAGTGCTTGCCGCCGACGTAGGGTGCCCCCAGGTAGTCGCGCAGCGTGCTCTGGTTCAGGTTGAGCACCGACATGAAGATGCCCTGGGCGGTCGGGATGATATGGATCAGCAGCATCATCACCAGGGCCGGGGCGATGAAGGCGTAGGCGATCCGGTTCTGGCGGACGCGGCGCCGCAGCTCGGCCCAGCGCCCGGGCGGCCGCTCCTGGGTCGGTTGGTTGGCGGTCATTGGCATCCTCGCTGGCGGGCGCCGCGCTGCCGGGAGGCTCGCACGGCGCCCGCGATGGCCGGCGCTACTGCTCCAGCAGGCCGTTGACGGTCTCGGCGGCGGCGTTCAGGCGGGTCTCAACGACCGCCAGGTCCACCGGCGCGCCCGGCGAGGCGGCGACATCCTCCCACAGCCCTTGCAGCTCGGTCTGGAAGGCGTTCTCGATCCCGCCCCACTGGACGACTGCCGGCGCGGCCTTGCCCTTCTGGGCGGCGGCCTTGAACGGCGCGTACAGCGGGTCGCTGAAGGCTTTGTCGTCCTGGGCGGTCTGGAGCGCCGGCAGCATGCCGACGTTGTTGCCGTAGCGGGCCTGCGACTCGGCGCCGGCCAGGTACTGGACGAACTTCACCGCCGCCTCGGGGCTGGCGCAATCCTTGAAGATGCCCAGCTGGCTGCCGCCGACGAAGGTGTACTGGCCGCCCGGGCCGGCCGGGAATTCGGCGAAGGCCAGGTTGTTGCGGGCGTCGTCGCTCTGCCAGCCGCCGGCGTCTTTGGGCGAGCGGGCCTGGCTGATCAGATACGAGGAGGCGATGATGCTGGCCGCCTCGCCGCCGCCGAAGCGCTGCTCGGCCTGGGCGGAGTTCAGCTCAAGGGTGTCGGCGGGCGTCAGGCCCTTGCCGTACAGGCTGACCAGCTGGTGGATGCCGCTGGCGCCTTCCTTGGAGTTGAAGGCGGCCTGCTTGTTGTCGCCATTCAGGATGTCGCCGCCGTAGTTCCACAGGAACTGCGAGGCGTTCTGCCAGACGTTCCAGTCGTTGCGGCCGGGATGCACGAACGGCGCGACGCCGCCGGCGGCTTTGATCTTCTCAAGCGCGGCCTCGAAGGACGTCAGGTCCTTGAAGGCGGTGGCCGGATCGACGCCGGCTTTCTCGAACACATCCTTGCGATAGGCGATCGCGCGCACGTCGACGAACCACGGCAGCGCCGTCACGTCGCTGCTGCCCTTGACGCCGGTCAGCTCCCAGGAGGCCGGTACGAAGGCCGCGCTGCCGCCCAGGGCCGCGATCTCGTCGGCGGTGTAGGGGCGCAGGCCGCCGGTCGCGCTGAAGCCGGGGACCCAGGTCGTGCCCAGCTGGGTGACGCAGGCGTCGGCGCCGCCCTGGAGCGCGGTCTGGATCTGGGTGAAGGCGTTGCCCCAGTCGACAAGCTGGTAGTCGACGCCGATATCCGGGTTGGCCTTGACGAAGGCCTCGACCTCGTTGGCCATGAACTGGAGCGGCTGGGCGCCGTTGGGCATGAACCAGATGGTGATTTTCGTGGCCGCGCTGTCATAGTTGGTCGAGCGGCCGGTGGTCGGCGCCGGCGTCGGCTCGGCGGCCGGGGTCGCCTCGGCGACCGGAGTTGCTTCGGCGGCCGGCGTGGCCGCAGCGGTA
>DASWWB010000044.1:0-1875 GCA_036406115.1 Herpetosiphonaceae bacterium | reverse complement strand
GCAGGCGCCGCGCCCGGCCTGACGCCGGGTGCCCGCCGCTCAGCTTGGAGGAGCCATGACCGCATCCGCCCGCCCCATCCCCGGCCGCCGCAGCCGGTTCGCGATCGACATCGCGCTTGAGGTCCAGCGCCAGGGGACGCTGGCGTTTTTCGAGTCCGCCTGGCGCCGCTACGGCGATCTGGCCCGCATCCAGATCGGCTCGCGGGTGATTTTCCTGGTGGCGCACCCCGACCATGTGCGCCGGATCGCCGTCGAGGAGCGCGAGCGCTACGGCAAGCAGGACAGCTACGAGGGCGTCCGCACGCTGCTGCTGGGCGACGGGCTGGTCGCCAGCAACGGCGCGCTCTGGCGCCGCCAGCGCAAGCTCATGGCGCCCTTCTTCACGCCTCGCGCCTCTGAAACCTATCTGCCGATCATGGCCGAGGACGCGGCGGTGTTCCGCGAGCGGTGGGACGCAGCCGCCCGGCGCGGCGAGCCGCTGGACATGCTGCACGAAATGTCGGTCCTCACCGCTTCGATCATCTTGAAAAGCATGTTCAGCATGGAGTCCGATGAGACGATCGGCTGGGTCAAGGGCGCTGTCGAGACCATGCTGGCGTTCGCTTCGGGCCGCCAGATGAATCCGTTCCATCCGCCGCTCTGGGTGCCGACGCCCAGGAACCGCGCCTACCTGGAGGCGCGCGACAAGGTCCATGCCTACATTCGCGGCGTGATCGACCAGCGCCGCGCCCAGCCGGTCGAGAGCTGGCCCGACGATCTGCTCTCGCGCATGATGCGGGCCCGCGACGACGAGACCGGCGCGCCGATGTCCGACGAGCTGCTGCGCGACGAGTCGATCACGATCTTTTTCGCCGGCCACGAGACGACCGCCCGCACGCTGGCGTTTCTCTGGCACGCCCTGGCCGCCGAGCCCGAGGCCGAGGCCCGGCTCCACGCCGAGGTCGACGCGGTGCTGGGCGACGGGCCGCCGACGATCGATCAGCTCAAGCGCATGCCCTACACGTTGCAGGTGGTCAAGGAGACCCTGCGCCTCTACCCGGCGGCCCCGATGTACGCGCGCGACGCCGTGGCCCGCGATGAGATCGACGGCGTGCCGATCCCAGTCGGCGCCCAGATGACGCTGCACCCCTATCTGACCCACCGCCACCCCGATTTCTGGGACAACCCGGAGCGCTTCGATCCCGACCGCTGGCTGCCGGAGCGCGAGGCCGCCCGCCATCCGTTCGCCTATCATCCCTTCGCCGCCGGCCAGCGCATCTGCCTCGGCAACAACTTCTCGCTGTTCGAGTCGCATGTGCTGGTGGCGCTGCTGGCGCGCCATTTCAAGCTGCGCCGGCAGCCCGGCCACGCGCCGCAGCTGTGGATGGACGGCACGCTCGGCTCGCGCAACGGCCTGCCGATGCTCGTCGAGCGGCGCTGAGCCGCGCGGGCGGCGGGACGCGCCGGGGCCGCCTTGCGAGCGCAGGGCGGCCCCGGCGTTTAAGCCCCCGCTGGCCGCGATGTGGTAGCATGGGGCGCTAGCGAAAGGAGCTGCGATGTCATTCGGGGTATTTATCGGATTGATCCTGCTGGCGGCGGCGATCGCCTATGTGCTGCGGATCGGCCCGGCCCGCCACTGGCGGCGCGGCGATCGGCTCCAGCGCGATTGGCAGCGCGAGCGCCAACAGTTGATGGAATCGCTCCAGGCCTTGCAATTGCCGCGCGAGGGCGAGCCGGCGACTGGCCCCGGCCAAGCGCCCACGCAAACGCCCACCGCGCCGCCTGCTGCGCCTTCACCCGCTCAGCCCGCCGCGCCATCCGCCTGGGATCAGGCGGTCGCGCCGCCCGCACCGGTCGCGCAAGAGGCCGCGCCGTCCGCCTGGGATCAGGCCGTCG
>DASWWB010000043.1:0-2027 GCA_036406115.1 Herpetosiphonaceae bacterium | reverse complement strand
TGCCGATCATCTCGCTTGCCATGGATCGCCTCGCTCGCGCCTGGCTCAGAGCCAGCGCAACACCGCGTCAAGCGTGTCGTCCGGCGAGCTGTTGAAGCACAGCGCCGCCCCCGGCGCCTGCCGGCGCACCGCGTTGACAATCGTCTCAAACAACCGGGTGTGCTGGGGGGCGGCCCTGATGCCGGCGCCGATCATCACGCAATCGCAGGGCCGGGCGGCGAGCGCGGCGACGACCGCAGCCTCGGCGGTGGCGCCGAAATCCACCAGGCACTGGCTGACGGTATGGCCCAGCTCGCGCAGCCGCTGCTCGGCGCCGGCGCCCGCCGCCCGCACGTGGCTCGCATCCCGCCCGGGAACCGCGCTCCAATCGATCAGCGCCGGATCGATGCCGATCAAGACAATGTGCTTGCCCGCCATCTGGATCCTCCCCGCCGCCCAAACTGGCTCTTGACACTGATCCGGGCGGCTGCTACAATCTTAACTGGTCTGACCAGTTAAGATTGGATGGAATATGAGTTTGTCCGCCAAACCCGCCGAATTAGCCGAAAAGCGCCTGGTCGTGGCGCTGCTGGAGGGCGTCTACCCGCCGGGGGGCGCGCTGCCAGGCGAGCGCGACCTAGCGGTGCAGCTGGGGGTGACCCGGCCGACCATGCGCGAAGCCTTGCAGCGCCTGAGCCGCGACGGCTGGCTGCTGATCCAGCAGGGCAAGCCGACCATCGTCAACGATTTCTGGCGCGACGGCGGGCTGAACGTGCTGGGCGCGCTGGCCAACCACCGCGAGCACCTGTCGCCGCAGTTTATCACGAACTTGCTGGAAGTGCGCCTCGACCTAGCGCCCTCCTACGCCCGCCTGGCCACGCTGATCGACCCGGCGGCGGCGCTGGAGCTGCTGGCGGCCTGGCCGGAACTGGATGAGACCGCCGAAGCTTACGCGGACTTCGACTGGCAGGTCCACCGCGCGCTGACCAGCGCCTCAGCCAATCCGATCTACAGCCTGATCCTCAACGGCTTCGCCAGCCTGGCGGCCGTGCTGGCATTGTACTATTTCTCGTTCCCCGCCGGGCGGGCCGCCTCGCGCGACTACTACGCCGCGCTGGAGGCCGCGATCCGCGCCGGCGACCCGGCAACCGCCGAAGCCGTCACCAGGGCGGCGATGCGCCGCAGCCTCGAGCTGTGGGCCGCCCAGGTCGCCCTTGACCCGCAGACCGATCCGCTGACTCAACCATACAAAGGATAAGCTATGCGCCGCTGGAATGGCTGGGGCGACGAGACCCGCGACTACCCGGTCTCGGCCCATGTGATCGACTTGCTCGCATCGTTGCTGGGGCCGGCCGCCGCCCCCGGCGACGCGACTCTGGAGGAAGCGGCGCGCCAGGCGCCGGAAAGCCGGCTGCCGGCCCATCCGCTGATCAAGATCGATCAGCTGGAGCGCCTGCGCCACGCCCGCGGCCAGAGCTTCCCCGACCTGGTGGCGCTGCGCAGCGGCCAGATCGGCCGTTTCCCCGACGGCGTGGCCTATCCCCAAAGCGCCGCCGATGTGCGGGCGCTGCTGGACTACGCCCGCGAGACCGACGCCAAGCTCATCCCCTACGGCGGCGGCACCAGCGTGGCCGGCCACGTCAACCCGCAGCCGGGCGCCGCGCCGGTCCTGACAGTCGATATGGGCCGGATGAGCCGCCTCAGCCTGCTCGACGAGCGCGACCGGCTGGCGACCTTCGGCGCCGGCGTGGCCGGGCCGGACCTGGAGGCCCAGCTGCGGGTCCACGGCTACACCTTGGGCCACTTCCCGCAATCCTTCGAGCTATCGACGCTGGGCGGCTGGATCGCCACCCGCTCCAGCGGCCAGCAATCGCTGGGCTTCGGCAGGATCGAGCAGCTGTTCGCCGGCGGGCGGGTCGAGGCGCCGGCCGGCACGCTGGAGCTGCCCTGCTTCCCGGCCTCGGCCGCCGGCCCCGACCTGCGCGAGATGGTGATGGGCTCCGAGGGCCGGATGGGCTTCATCACTGAGGCGACGGTGCGGGTGCGCC
>DASWWB010000042.1:0-4179 GCA_036406115.1 Herpetosiphonaceae bacterium | reverse complement strand
GGCGGCGGGCCATAGCCGGGCTGGGGCTGGCCGAAGCCTGGCTGCGGCGGCGGGCCATAGCCGGGCTGGGGCTGGCCGAAGCCTGGCTGCGGCCCCGGCTGCGCTCCCGGCCCGTAGCCGGGCTGGGGCAGTGGCGGCTCGGCGGCGGGCAGCGGCGCGGACGGGGTTGCGAACAGCGCCGGGTTCTGGCGCTTGAGCCACTCCATGCCCTTGCGGGCCTGCTCGTTGCCGGGATTGAGGTGCAGCACGTTTTCCAGGCACGTGCGCTGATCCTCCAGCTCGTCCATCGCGCCGGCGAGCCAGAGCCATGCCTGCTCGTTGGTGTCATCGGCCTCGACCACCGCCAGCAGCAGCTCGCGGGCGCGCTGCTTGTCGCCCGCCTTCAGCGCCGCAATCCCCTGTTCCTCCCTGGCCCGCATGTCGGTCATACGCCACTCTCCTCCGGCGGCGCCCAATACGTCGCTTGGCGCTCGCGTTGAATCTGATGGTACATCTGGCGGGTCTGTTCCGCGATGGTGCTCCAATTGTAAATCCGCTCCACGTCCTGGCAGGCCTGCTCGGCGCGCTCGGCGGCCTCGGCGGGATTGTTGAGGACGTGCAGGACGCCCCAGGCCAGCGAGGCCGGATTGTCGGGGTAGACAGTCAGGCCGTTCTCGTACAGCCGCACGACCTCGCTCAGGCCGCCGGTGTCCGAGACCACCACCGGGCAGCGGGCGGCCATGGCCTCCAGGGCCACGATGCCGAACGGCTCGTACAGGCTGGGAAACACCGCCGCGTCGGCGACGGCGTAGAGCCGGTCGCGCACTTCGTCGGCGATGAAGCCGGTGAAGAAAACCCGGTCGGCGACGCCCAGCTCGGCGACCCGGGCCTGGAGCTGGCCCATCAAGTGGCCGACGCCGGCGATCACGAATTTGGCGTCGCCGCGCTCGGCCAGCACCTGCGGGATGGCCTCGACCAGGACCTGGACGCCCTTCTCGTAGACCAGCCGGGCCACCGAAAAGACAATCGGCTCGTGGTCGGCGGCGTAGTGGCGGCGGAAGGCCAGCCGCTCCTCGTCGCCGGCCCAGGCGGGGGCGACGGGATGGACGCCGTTGGGAATGACATGCATTTTATCGTAGGGCGTGGCGAAAAACTGATGGAGCTGGTCGGCCATGAACTCGCTGCACACGATCACCCGCCAGCTTTCATGCGAGAGCCACCACTCGGTGCCGTTGATCGCCTGGGCGTGGTCGCCCTCGGCCCGCCCGCGCCCGCGCCCGCGCTCGGTGGCGTGGATCGTCGTGACCAGCGGGGCGCGCCAGGCGTATTTGAGCGCCACGGTCGCGTAGGAAGTCAGCCAGTCGTGGCCGTGGATGATATCGAAGGGGCCGTCAGCCTCGGCGATCTCGCGCGCGCGGGCCTCCAGGGCGCGGTTGGTCTCCTGGGCGAAGGAGATGAAGCCGTAGTCGGGCATCGTCGGCGTGGCGACCCGCGATACCCGCGAGCGCAGGCCGAGCGGCTCCTCGGCCTCGCCGCCGCGCAGCCAGGGCGCCACCACGTGGACGCTCACGCCCGCCGCGTCCAGCGCCGGCACCAGCTCCGCGACATGCTTGCCCATGCCCCCGATGACGTGGGGCGGGTATTCCCAGGCCAGCATCAAGACCTTCATGCGACGGCTCCTTGCCCGCGGCGGGCCGCGCGCCGGCAGCCCGCCCAACCATGCTCACATTATAGCTGATGCTGGTGCGGTTCCTAGCGCCCCAGCGCGGCGGCGACAGCGGCGGCGAAACGCTCGGGCGCCGCCGGATCCGCCCCCAGGAACAGAAACGGATCGATCGCCTCCAGCTCCATCAGCACCAGCCTGCCGCCCTGGTTGACGCCGTCGACCCGGGCGTACAGCGGCGGCGCGGGACAGGCCGCCAGCACCGCCGCCGCCTGCTCGACCAGCGCCGGATCGGCCTGGACCGGCCCCGACGAGCCGCCGAAATGGGTCTGGACGCGGAAATCGCCGGCCTGCGGGCGCTTGAGCACCGCGTGGCTGAACTGGCCGCCGAAGAACAGCAGCGACAGCTCGCCCTCGCTCATCACCTGGCGCAGCAGCGGCTGGACCATCACATCGCGCTCCGCCACCAGCGCCGCGAAATCGTCCTGGTGGGCCGCAGCCTGCTCCAAGCTGGTGCGCCAGGTCTGATAGGCGCCAAGCGAGACCACCGGCTTGACCACCGCCTCGTCGAAGGAGCGCTCCAGCAGCAGGCGGCGCAGGTCGGCCGCGCCGCCCTTGGCCAGGAATACCGTCCGCGGCACCGCCACGCCGGCGTCGCCCAGATCCGCCAGGTAGCGCTTGTCGAGGTTCCAGCGGATGAGCTGCGGCGCGTTGAAGACGCGGACGCCGCGCGCCTCGAGGCCATCCAGCCAGGCCAGGAACGCCTCGGTCTCAAGGTGATAATCCCAGCAGGACCGAATCACGATCGCCGCCAGCCCATCCAGCGGCGCGGCGGGATCGTTCCACACCACCGGCACCGTCTCGATGCCCCGGCGCCGCAGCGGCTCGGCCGCCAGCAGATCGTCGCCGGTGCCGTTCGGCTCCTCGGCGTAGGTCGCAAAGCCAATCTTCATTGTTGCCTCCGTCTGCGGCCGCCCTGGCCGCGCTGCTCGGCGCTGACGCGCAAGCCTCATGATACGCTATCATTGATCAGCTCGGCGCCATGTGGTATACTCTTTTTTAGAACATATGTTTTGATGGAGGATGGATGAACTGCTTTCAAACAACAGGCGTCCCCTGCATCCTGGCCCAATCCCAGCGCCCCGATCTGTTCGAGATTCATCTCACCATCGCCCCGCCGACAGCGGCCGAGCTTGTGCGCTTCCGCGCGCTGTGCGCCGCCCAAGCCTGGAAAGCGATCGTGATCGCCTTCGACAGCGCCGCCCCGCCCCAGCCCATGACCTGCTCGCGGATCGCCGGATCGCCTGACGACGCTCGCCGCCACGCCGCCGCCGCCGCCGCCCTGCTGGAGGCCGCCGGCTTCGCGCCGACCAGGCTCAAGATCGAGGCCGCGCCTTGGAACAGCCACGTCCCCGCCGACGACGAGGCCCGCGCCAGCCAGCACGAGTCGGCCTATTTCGAGCACCACGCCAAGCTGCGCCTGCCCCGCGCCGGCTGGCAGCCGGCCCTGCTGCCGCTCTGCGCCGCCTTCGACGCCCACGTCTCCCGCAACGCCTTCCGCCAGACAGCCGACGGCTGGACCGAGCGCTTCGCCACGATCCGCTCCCCGCGCGACGGCCTGGCGGCCTTCGAGCGCCGCACCGCCGATTTCGGCCGCCGCCTGCGCGACCATGGCTTCGCGCTGCTCGCCTCGGTCACCGAATATTGCGTCTATGACTCGAACGCCGCCCTCGACGATCTCTGGCTGAGCCCGTCAACTCCCGCCTAGCAGATTGGAGGTTCCGATGACCAAACCGCTCCCGCCCGCCCTCACCGCCTGGCTCCGCCGCGCCCGCGAGCCGCTGTTCCAGCACCCGGTGCGCCCGCATCTGCTCCTCAGCGGCAGCGCGCTCCTCGCCACGCTCTGCCCCAGCGCCCGCACGCCCCAGGATCTTGATTATGTCTGGGGCGGCCGCTTCGACGACGGCGTGACCGATGAGGTTCTCGGCGCCGCCAAGGCGCTGCTCGTTGACGCCGCCCCGCTCAGCCTGCTGGAAGACGAGGTGATCGTCGATTACGACACGGACTTCCCCGGCGTGCGTCTGTTCGTCAGCTTCGAGCCGGACGAGACAGACATCGAGGAGTTCACCGTCGATTTCACCTTCAACGACCCGCTGACCCAGGAGCCGCGCCTGGTGGATGTCCCCGGCGTCGGCCCGACGCTGGCGGTCGCCCCCGAGTCGCTATTCGCCTGGAAAGTCCACGCCCTGGTCCAGTTCGGCTGGAACTGGCGCCCCAAGGATCTCTACGATCTGAAAGTGCTCTGGGCCGAGGGCGGGCTGGATCGGTCGGCGCTGCCGGCGGCGATCGATGTCGCCTTCTCCAGCCGCGGCTCGGCGCTCGACGAACTCGATGAGTTCCGCTTCAACGAAGAATGGGGCGTGGCCCAGGGCCGCGACCGCTACTGGAGCATGTTCCTGCGCCAGGCCCAGGTCGAAGCTGACTTCCTGGAGGTTCGCGCCGAGATTCGGGCGATGCTGGACGAGCTGCTGGCCCCG
>DASWWB010000041.1:0-3456 GCA_036406115.1 Herpetosiphonaceae bacterium | reverse complement strand
CAAGCCGCCCTCGACCGCATCGCCGACCACACCCAGCCCGTGCCGCTGGGCGAGCTCAAGGCGCTCTCCGACCTTGACGAGGACGGCGTCGATCTGCTGGGCGCCGAGTGGCGCGCCATCGAGCCCAGCCACCGCCGGGCGGTCGCCCAGGCCATGCAGGAGCTGGGCGAGGCCAGCCCCGAGCTTGATTTCCGCGAGGCCTTCGTCAGCTTCCTCGGCGACGAAGATCCCCAGGTCCGGACCGCCGCCCTCAAAGGGCTGTGGGAGGACACCCGCCGCTCGACGTTGCGCAAGCTGCTGGCGGCCATGGCCGGCGATCCCGACGAGGGCGCCCGCGAGGCGGCCGCCACGACGCTCGGCGCCTGGACGCTGCAAATCGCCGAGGGCCGTCTCGACCAGCGCATCAGCGATGAGATTGAACAGGCGATCTTCGCCATCTACAGCGACCAGAAAACGCCGCTGACGGTCCGCCGCCGGGCGCTGGAGGCGCTCGGCTACCTGGGCGAGCAGCCCGCCATCGCCGCCGCGATCGACGAAGCCCACCGCAGTCCCGACGAGCTGTGGCAGCAAAGCGCGATTTTCGCCATGGGCCGCAGCGGCCAGACCCGCTGGCGCGCGGCGATCAAGCAGGCGCTCGGCCACGGGTCGCCGGCGATGCGCTACGAGGCCGCCCGGGCGGTCGGCGAGCTTGGCGACCAGGGCCGGCCGCTGCTGCAAACCATGGCGCCGCTCGTCGCCGACCACGACACCGAGGTTTCGCTGGCGGCGATCTGGGCGCTGGGCCAGGTCGGCGGCACCGCCGCCCGCCGCATGCTGGAGGGGCTGGTGCGCGAGGCCGAGGGCGATCGCCAGGAGGCCGCCGAGTCCGCGCTCAGCGAGCTGAAGTTCTACGCCGATCCGATGGTCAGCCCGCCGGTCGAGTTCGATCTCGACGATGACGACGAGGATGAGGAGGCCTAGTGCCAGCGCTCGATCTCGACGGGCTGCGCTCGCGCCCGCGCCACATCTATCTTTCGCCCCACTTCGATGACGCCGTCCTCTCGTGCGGCGGCGCTATCGCCGCCCGCGCCGCCGCCGGCGAGCCGGTCCTGGTGGTCACGATCTGCTCGGCCGAACCGAGCGGCGAGCTGACGGCCTTCGCCCGCCACCTGCACGCCCAGTGGGGCGACGAGCAGCAGCCGATCGCCACCCGCCGCCGCGAGGACCGGCGGGCGGTCGAGCGGCTCGGCGCCGAGGTGATCTGGCTCGACGCCCTCGACGCGATCTACCGCCAGCCGGCCTACGACTCGGTCGAGGCAATCTTCGGCGCGCCGGTCGCCGACGATCCGCTCTATGGCAAGCTCGACCGCGCGATCGCCCTGCTGGCGACCCGCTTCAAGGACGCCGCCTGGCACGCGCCGCTGGCCGTCGGCAACCACGTCGACCATCAGATCACCTACCAGATCGCCAGCAACGCCGCCGCGCTCCAGCGCTCGCTGCGCTTCTACGAGGATCTGCCCTACGCCGCCCGGCCCGGCGCGGTCGACGCCAGGCTGGCGGTCCTCGGCGGCACCTGGACCCGCGAGGAGATAGATATCGGCGCGACGCTGGAGCCCAAGCTGGCCGCGGTCGCCGACTACGCCAGCCAGATCAAGGAGTTGTTCGGCGACGAGGCCCAGATGCGGGCGGCGCTCGCCGGCCACGCCGCAGCCAGCGCGCCTGACGGGGCGGCCCACGGCGAGCGCACCTACCGGCGGGCGCGCCCGTGAGCTACGCCATCATCGAGGTTGGCGCGGCGGAGTGGGCGGATGAGCTGGCGGGGCGCCCCGACGCCCATCTGCTCCAGAGCAGCCAGTGGGGCGAGTTCAAGGGGCGTTTCGGCTGGCGGCCGCAACGCCTGGCGCTGCGCGGCCCCGGCGGATTCGTGGCCGGCGCCCAAATCCTCTGGCGCTCGCAGTGGGGCCTGAAGATCGCCTATGTGCCGCGCGGCCCGCTCTGGGCCGAGGACGAGCGGGCCAACGAGCTGCTGCTCGCGGCGCTGGAGCGGATCGCCCGGCGCCAGCGCGCGGTGTTTCTGCGCCTGGAGCCCAATCAGCTCGACGACGGCGGCTTCGACCGGCGCCACAGCGCCCTGCTGCTGGCGGGCTACGAGCCGGCCGCGCCGCTCCAGCCCGCCGCCTCCATCCATCTCGACCTGGCGCCCGCGCCCGAGGCGCTGCTCGCCGGCTTCAGCAAGGGCCACCGCGCCGACATCCGCCGCGCCGAGCGCAACGGCGT
Source organism: Herpetosiphonaceae bacterium (assembly GCA_036406115.1). GTDB lineage: Bacteria > Chloroflexota > Chloroflexia > Chloroflexales > Herpetosiphonaceae > DASWWB01. The sequence continues at coordinate 1,200 of DASWWB010000041.1, read as the reverse complement.
CACGGTGCGCGCCGGCGAAACCGACGAGGATTTGGGCACGTTCTACTCAATCATGGAGGCGACCAGCGCCCGCGCCCAGTTCGCCATCCACAGCCGCGACTATTACGCCCAGGCCTGGGAGCTGTTCGGCGGACGCAAGCCGGGCGACCACGCCAGCGCCGCGCGGCTGCTCTTGGCGGAGCTGGCCGGCGAGACCGTCGCGGCTTTCCTGGTCTTCGGCTTCGGCAGCGAGGCCCAGTACATGTACAGCGGCGCGACCGACGCCGGGCTCAAAAGCGGCGCCAACCACGCCCTGCAATGGGCGGCCCTGCGCTGGGCCAGGGAGCGCGGCTGCGCCCGCTACGATTTCTGGGGCGTGCCGGCGGCCTTCGCCGACCTCGAGGCCGCCGCCGATGACGCGGAGCGCGCCCGGCTGGAGGAGGCGGCCCAGGCCAGCGGCATGGCCGGCGTCTATCGCTTCAAAAAGGGCTTCGGCGGCGCGGTGGTCCGCTACGCCCCGGCCTACGATCTGGTGTTTTTCCGCCCGGCCTACTGGCTCTGGCAGCGGCGGCGCGGCGAGGGCTGATCCGCCAGCGGCGGCTTCCCAAAACAGCGAACCGCCCCGGGCGCATCGGCCCGGGGCGGTTTGTGTTGCGGCGACTCAGGGCGCCGCCGGCCCGTCCGGCGTCAGATCGAGCGCCGCCTTGCCCGTGGCTCCGTCGAACGGCACCGACTCGTGATCGTGGACGATGCGCCAGGCGCCGTCCGCCTTGCGCAGGCCCAAGGTCGCCCGCACCCACATCGAGACCTGATCGCCGGTCTTTAGGTCGCCGCTCACGTGGTAGAGATAGTGGGCGATCGCCACATCCTGGCCCGCGACGACCGTCAGGTCGCGGATCTCGTAGCCGATCGGGCCGCCGTAGGCCTCCGCCCAGGCCCCGGCCCGCTCGCGCACCTTGGCCGCGCCCTGGTAGGCGAGCGGCGGCAGCACGTCAAAGACCACCACCCCGGGCTCGTGCGGCGCCGCCAGGCCGGCGACATCTTTGGCGTGCACGGCGGCCACGCGCGCGGCGATCAGGGCGCGGATCTGCTCCTCGGCGGACTCGGGTTGACGTTCGACTGCCATCGCAACCTCCTCAGCTAGCGCTTCATCGGCGCTCCAGCGAGCGCCAGGCCCATCCCTAGCAACAACCGCACCGGCGGGCGGCGGTTAAAACGGCG
>DASWWB010000040.1:0-2296 GCA_036406115.1 Herpetosiphonaceae bacterium | reverse complement strand
CCAGGGGCTCATCCCCGGCGTCGCCGTTCCCGGCCGGGATTGAGTGGCGAGGGGCTAGGGGTCAGGGGTCAGGGATCAGGGATCAGGGGCCGGCCCCCAGGCGGGATGGGCTCGCGGGCAGCGTTTGCAATCCCGCAGTCCGGCCTGATCCCTGGCCCCTGACCCCTGACATCGAAGCGTCCGCCATCCCGTAGTCCGGCCACAAGGCGGGATGGGCTCGCGGGCAGCGTTCGCCATTCCGCAGTCCGGCCTGATCCCTGGCCCCTGATCCCTTGAATTGAGAGGAGAGCCCATGAGCCCCGAATCACCATCCCAGCTGATCATGGAGCTGCCCGAGCCGCTGCTGGCCGGCTTCCAGCCAGTCGCGCCGGCCCCGGGCTACGCGCTGCGCACCTACCGCGCCGGCGACGAGCGGCGTTTTTTCGAGCTGATGGCCCTGGCCGGCTGGCCCGGCTGGGACGACGCCAAGCTCCAGCCCTGGATCGCCCGCATCCCGCCCGGGAGCTGGTTCATGGCGATCGAGGAGGGCAGCGGCCAGATCGTCGCGACGGCGATGGCGCTGCACAACCACACGCCGCTCCATCCGTTCGGCGGCGAGCTGGGCTGGGTGGCGGGCGATCCGGCCCACGCCGGCCGCGGGCTGGGCCTGGCGGTCTGCGCCGCCGTCACGGCGCGGCTGATCGCCGCCGGCTACCGCGCCATCCATCTCTACACCGAGGACGAGCGGCTGCCGGCGCTCAAAACCTATTTCCGGCTCGGCTACCGGCCGCTGCTCTACGCGCCGGACATGGCCGAGCGCTGGCGATCGGTCTGCGCGCAGCTCGGCGAGCCGTTCGCGCCCGGGGATTGGCGCGAAGCGTGACAGGCAGCCGCGGCGCCCATCAGCCCCAGAGCGCCCGGCGATAGGCGGCCAGCAGCCCGGCGGCCAGCGCGTCGTAGCCGAAATTAGCGGCCACGCGCTCGCGGCCGGCCTCGCCCATCGCGCGGCGGAGCCCGGGATCCTCGCCCAGTCGCCGCACCGCCGCCGCGAAGGCCGCGACATCGTCGAGCGGGCAGAGCAGGCCGGTCTCGCCGTGGCTGACCACCTCGGGCAGCGCCGAGGCGTCGGTGGTGATGACCGGCCGGCCGCAGGCGCCGGCCTCGGCGGCCACGATGCCGAAGCCCTCGACCCGCGCCGGAAACAGCAGGATGTCGCAGGAGCGGTAGGCGGCGATCAGCCCGTCGCGGTCCGGCGTGCCGATCGGCACCATGCGCGGGTGGGGCGGCGCGGCCTGGACGCTCTGGAACGAGGCGGTGTAGAACAGCACATACTCCGGCCCCAGCAGATCCATAATTTTGGGCAGCAGATCGAAGCCTTTGCGGCGGGTGCGGTTGCCGACGAACAGCAGGCGGATCGGCGCCGCGTGGGCCGGCAGATCGTCGTCGCGCCGGCCGCCCGGCGCCGGCGTGAAGGCGTCGGTGTCGATGCCGTCGTAGACCACGCTGGTCGGGCGCGGGCCGTAGGTCAGGCGGGTCTGCTCCTGGGTGTAGCGGCTGACGCAGATCACCTCGTCGGCGTGGCGCACCGAAAGGCCGTCGTAGGTCCGCTCGATCAATCGATAGAACAGGCGCTGCTGCGGCGAGCTGTAGGGCTGGAGCAGCGGGTCGGTGACGATGTGGTGGACCGTGGTGACGAGCGGCCGGCCGGGCGCGCGCAAGGCCCAGGCGCAGCGCGAGCGGGCCTGGATGATATCGTGGCCGCGCCACCAGCCGCCGCCCAGCGCCAGCGGCGCCCCCAGCGGCATGAAGTTGAAGAGATGGGGCAGGCGGCGCAGCGTCGGCTCGTGGCCGGCCCGGCGCATCGCCCTGGTGATGTTCTGGATGCCAATGTCAACGCCGCCCTTGCCGAGCGGCGATACGTACAGCGGATGCAGCATGCGGTTCCTTCGGCTATTGGTTCGGGACTGAAATCCATCCGAGCATTGTAACACTCATCACACGCTGATCGTTCTCGATTCGCACCTCTTGGGGAGCGCCGATGTAGGTTGGCTGGATGCTGGTGCCCACGCGAGTCTCCACGCCGAATTCATTCTTGGCCTCGTCGGCGAACTCAGCGAGGAAAGCTGCCTTGATATCGTCGGCGGTCGCATCGCGCGCCACCGTCACCTGCAAGCTCTTTTGATACTGGCGATTGGTGCTGCCTGTCGGCACCGGCGCCGCCGTGGCGGTCGGCTCGACCAAGCCGATGCGCTCGCTCATGCCGGGCTGGCCGAGAATGATCGACGCCGTCACCGCGATGACAATCAGCAGGGCGGCC
>DASWWB010000039.1:0-5379 GCA_036406115.1 Herpetosiphonaceae bacterium | reverse complement strand
TGCCCAAAATCGAGTGCGTCCAGGCGGCTGAGAACTATGGGCGGTTCAAGATCGAGCCCCTGGACCCCGGCTACGGCCATACCCTGGGTAATGCATTGCGCCGCGTGCTGCTCTCGTCCATCCCAGGCGCGGCGGTGGTCAAAATCAAAATCGATGGCATCTTCCACGAGTTCTCGTCGGTTCCCGGCGTCAAGGAAGATGTCACGGAAATCGTTCTCAACGTCAAGGGCATCCGGCTCCGCTCCTACGCCGAGCGCCCGGTCAAGATGATCCTGTCCAAGAGCGGCCCCGGGCCGGTCTACGCCAGCGATATCGAGTGCCCCAGCAATGTTGAGATCGTCAACCCCCAGCATTATCTGGCGACGCTGGATAATGCCGAGGGCCGCCTCGACATGGAACTCACCGTCGAGCGCCACCGCGGCTATCTCCCCGCCGAGAACCGCGATCCGGTGCCGATCGGCGAGATCCCCGTCGACGCGATTTTCACGCCGGTGCTCAAGGTCAACTATGTGGTTGAGCACACCCGCATCGGCGGCATGACGGACTTCGACCGACTGCTGTTGGAGATCTGGACCGACGGCACCGTGAAGCCGGGCGACGCGCTTAGCTACGCCGCCCAGGTCCTGGTGCAGTACAGTACCACGATCGCCGAGTTCAATCGCATCGACGATCAGAACGAGGCGGTCACGGTGGCTAACGATCTGGTCATCCCCAACGAAATTTACGATCTGCCGATTGAGGATCTCGATCTCTCGACCCGCACCTACAACTGCCTCAAACGCGCAGATATCACCAAGGTCGGCCAGGTCCTTGAACTTGACGAAAAAGCGCTGCTAGCGGTACGCAACTTGGGCCAAAAGTCCATGGAGGAGATCCGCGACAAATTGATTGAACGCAATTTGCTGCCGACCCTCAGCCAGCCACCCGCTCGCGCCTATGATCCTTCCGCTGATGACCAGGCTGCGTCGCAACTGGCCCACAGCGCTAGCGAATAACCGAGGAGCGCCATGAGACACCGCGTGGCAGGTAAGAAATTCAATCGTCCCGCCCACCAGCGCAAAGCGCTGTATCGCAGCCTGATGATCTCGATCATCGAGCACCGCGGGATCACGACCACCGAGGCCAAAGCCCGCGCTATCCGCCCCGAGGTGGAGAAGCTGATCACGCTCGGCCGCGAGGATACGCCGCACAACCGCCGCATCGCCCTCTCCAAGCTGCACAGCAAGAAGGCGATGAACCAGCTCTTCACCGTGGCGCCGGCCTACGCCAGCCGCCCCGGCGGCTACACCCGCATTGTCAAGCTCGGGCCGCGCAAAAACGACGCCGCCGAGATGGCGCGGATCGAGCTGGTCTAGCAGTTCGGATGAGTCGGAACATTGCGCTGTGCTTCGAGTACGACGGCACCGCGTTTGTCGGGTCGCAGTGGCAGGCCGAGGGCCGCTCGGTCCAGGGCGAAGTCGAAGCGGCGTGGGCCCGCCTCACCGGCGAGTTCCGCCGCTGGACCTTCGCCGGCCGCACCGACGCCGGGGTTCACGCCCTGGCCCAGGTGGCCAACTGCCAGACGGAAACGCGCCACGGCCTGGAGACGATCGTGCGGGCGCTCAACGCCAACAGCGGTTCGGATCTGTCGATCCACGCGGCGTGGGAGATGCCCGCCGGGTTCAACGCCCGCTTCAGCGCCCGGCAGCGGTCCTACCGCTACTTGCTGGACCACGCGGCCACCCCCGCCGCCAGCTTGCGCGGCAAGGCGGTCCATGTTGATCGGCCCTTGGACCTGGAGGCGATGGCGGCGGCGCTGACCTGCCTCCCCGGCGAACACGATTTCAGCGCGTTCGCCGGCGCCGGCCACGAGGGCTCGACGGTGCGGTTTTGCACCGAGGCCCGGCTGGAGCGCCAGACGCTCCTCGGCCGCGAGCTGGTCGCGGTGGTCCTGTCGGCCAACGCGTTCCTGCGCCATATGGTGCGCAATCTTGTCGGCACACTGCTGCTCACGGGCCTGGGGAAGTGCGACCCCGCCCGCTTCGCCGCCATTCTCGCAGCCGGGGACCGGCGCGACGCCGGACCAACAGCGCCAGCGCACGGCCTGTATCTTGAAACAATCAGCTACGATCCCGCCTTTGCGCCCCTGCAAATGAGCGAGCGGTGGGATCATTTGACCTACTGGCGCCCATACGAGGCAGCGCCCCGGCCCACCAGGCCGGCCGGCGCCGAGGGCCAAGCCGAGGAAGGATCGATATGAAAACCTTTAGCTTGAAAGCGTCCGAGATCCAGCGCAACTGGCTGCTGGTCGACGCCGAAGACCAGGTGCTGGGCCGCCTGGCCACGCAGGTCGCGACCCTGCTCCGTGGCAAACACAAGCCCACCTACACCCCGTCGATGGACAATGGCGATTTCGTGGTCATCATCAACGCCGAGAAGGTGCGACTGACCGGCCGCAAAGCCGATCAGAAGCTCTACTACCGCCACACCAACTATCCCGGCGGTCTCAAAATCACGCCGTTCAAGGTGATGCTCCAGAAGCACCCCGAGCGGATCATCCGGCTCGCCGTCAAGGGCATGCTGCCCCGCAACCGGCTCAGCCGCCACATCCTGCTGAAGCTGAAGGTCTACGCCGGGACGACCCACCCGCACACAGCCCAGCAGCCGACGCCCTACGCACTGAAAGGTTAATGCAAATGAGTGAACAGCGCTATTTTCAAGGCACGGGCCGCCGCAAAACTGCTGTCGCGCGCGTGCGCCTGTACCCCGGCACCGGCGAGTTCGTCGTCAACGGCCGCTCGTCCCGTGAGTTCTTCGGCGGCCGCGAGCTGTACCAGCAGGTGATCCGCGCCCCCCTCGAGGCCGCCGGCCTCGGCGAGGCGTTCAATGTGCTGGTCAAGGTCCGCGGCGGCGGCTACACCGGCAAGGCCGAGGCCGTGCGCCACGGCGTCGCCCGCGCGATCGTCGACTCCGATGAGTCCTTCCGCTCCACCCTGCGCCAGGCCGGGTTCCTGACCCGCGACCCGCGCGCCAAAGAGCGCAAGAAGGCCGGTCTGGTCAAGGCCCGCCGCGCCAAGCAGTACACCAAGCGGTAATTTCGCCCACGCGATCCCAACCGCGTCGCCGGACGCCACGCACCACTGCGTGGCGTTTTCTTTTGGGCGGCGCCCTCAGCTCCCAAGGAGGTTTGCCCGATGAAGCTCTACAAGGCCAAGGCGCCGATGCGGATCGGTTTCTTCGGCGGCGGCACCGATGTCAGCCCCTATCCCGAGCAACACGGCGGCAAGGTGCTCAATTGCACGATCGATAAGTATGTGCGCTGCCTGCTCAAGGCCGATGGCGGCGAAGGGATCACGATCCGCTCGCTCGATCTGTCCCAGGTCAGCCAGGCGGTCACCGGCCGCGAGTGGGACGGCAAGCTCTCGCTGCCCCAGGCGGTGATGGACGCCCATCCCGAGATCAACGGCGTCGAGATCACGATGTTCAGCGATGTGCCGCCCGGCTCCGGCCTCGGCTCGTCCTCCGCCCTGGTCGTCAGCATGCTCAAGGTGCTCGATGAGGCCTTCGGCCTGCGCCTCGACGCCTACGAGATGGCCGAGCTGGCCTATCGCATCGAGCGCGTCGACCTTGGCATCCCCGGCGGCCGCCAGGATCAGTACGCGGCGGTCTTCGGCGGCATGGCCACTTATCACTTCGGCGACGGCCAGGTGATTGTCGAGCCGGTCGCCGCCAGCGAATCGGCGCTGCTGGAGCTTGAGTCCTGCCTGCTGATCGGCTTCGTCCAGGATCGCAAGCTGCTCACCCACAATCTGGTCAAGGATCAGGTCCGCCGCCTCACCGACGGCGATACGCTGCGCCTCCACGACGAGACCAAGGCGATGGTCGACGAGGCCAGCGTGCTCCTGCGCCGCGGCCAGATCAAGGATTTCGGCAAGCTGCTCCACCACGCCTGGGAGGTCAAAAAGGCGTTCTCGCCCCACATCGCCCCCCCGCTCGTCAATGAGATCTATGAGCTGGCGCTCAAAAACGGCGCCTGGGGCGGCAAGCTCTCCGGCGCCGGCGGCGGCGGCTTCATGTGTTTCTGCGTGCCGTTCAGCAAGCGCCTCCAGCTCGAATCCGCCCTCATCGAGGCCGGCGTCGCGGTCCGCCCCTTCTCCTTCACCCGCCGCGGCGTCCACGCCTGGAGCGTCGAGGAGGAGGATTAGGCTCCCGCAATCGCCCCAAGCCGATCAGCCCCGCGACGAAGCCCGGCAGCCGCAATGCTGCCGGGCTTTGTTATGTCCTGTCGTTGCGGCCGCAGCCGCCCCCCGCGCCACAGCAAATCATTATCTCGCTCTCATCGCCCCCTAAACCCGCCGGCGGTACAATTCCTGGAGCGACAAGTCTCTCGCCGGCGGCGCCGCCCCTCGACGGCCCGCCGAATCCCACTCGAAAGGAGGTGCGACAATGGATTTCTGGTACGCTCACCGCCCCAAGGCCGGCCTGCTGTTTGCCTTCCTCGGGCTGCTCGCGCTCGCCTGCTCTTTTTTGCTCGCCGGCCCGCCCGCCTGGCTGGTTCGCATGGCCGCCCTCACGCTCGCCGCAGCCGGCGCGCAGTGGCTCCCCCGCTCCGAACGCTGGCTCCAGGCCCATCAGCGCGAACGCCTCGCGATCGCGACGGCTCTCGGCCTGGCGCTGGTGTGGATGCTGGCGCAGTATGGTCAGCTCTAGCCGGATTTGTTCTTTTCGCCTTGGCGGCTGGCGCGGGTTTCCGCTGCGCTGGCCGCTTTGTTTGGGGGGTTTTCCGCTGCCGCTGGGGGATTTCCCTCCCCCGCCTCCCTGCGGAGGGATGCCCTCCCCCGCCTCCCTGCGGGAGGAGCGCAAGGGGGTCGCCCCCTTGCATCCCCCGAAGGTACGCGATTAGTTTGTGATTGGGGTTTGGATTGTGGGTACCATGTTGGTGCCGGCGGTTGAGGTTTTTTAGGTTGGTCGGGGTTCGATTTGTTTGTGATTTTAGGGTTGCTCTGGGGTTCGAGGGTTTTATCGTTAGGTGGATAATATTATTGATTTGGATGAAATTTTAGCTTCCTCTTGAGTTATTGCGACATTATCTCATTTCAGTACATATGTTTGAATTTAGATATTCGCTCTGCTATGATCAGTCGCAGGAGGGATGTGCTATGACTGATTACGCGGAGCTTCGGCGGCAGGCGGTCGAGTTGCGGCGGCAAGGCTTCTCAATGGCCCAGATCGCCCGCCAATTATCGGTTCACAAAAGCGTTGTCGGCCGCTGGGTCGCCGATGTTCCCTTCACCACCCACAACCCCGAGTCTCAACTCGAACAGCTCGCCAGTTTCCGCGACAACGCGAAATACGACCGCGCCTGCGAGCTGCGCCGCGCCGGCTGGTCCTATTCGATGA
>DASWWB010000038.1:0-2409 GCA_036406115.1 Herpetosiphonaceae bacterium | reverse complement strand
TGGGCGGCTCGCTTTCGCAGCAGGCGGGAGGATCTCCCGCCATGCTACGATGCCGGTCAAGCAGGCGGCGAATCCGACTCCAGCAGGCCGCGCAGCAGCGCCTCGTACCCGTCTTTGCGCGGCAGCTCCAGGTCGCGCTTGAGGCGGAGGCGGCTGGCGCTGACCGTCTCGCCGGTCAGAGGGTTGAGGCCGGTTTTGGCGTAGGTCTCCCAGTAGAGGCCGACGCCGCGCTTCTGCCAGGCGGGCAGATCGTTGAAGTTGAGGCCGCGCTCGAACAGCAGCTCGTTTTTGGCGGCCACGCTCAGGCCGGCCAACCGCCGCGCGGCCTCCTCGGCGCCCAGCCCCTCGCCGCGCAGCCGCCAGAAGCAGTGGGCGTTGAGGGCGTTGCGGTGGGCGTCCTCGGCGCGCCAGCGAAAATAATCGACGACCAGATCGTCGCCGGGCAGCTGGGAGATCCGGCAGTCGAAGGCGCCGAGCGCATGGGCCAGGGTCGAGAAGCGGGCGCTGGCCTCGCCGGCCAGGATCGAGTTGAGCTTGCGCTCCTTGCGGCCGAAGCTGCTCTCGCCGCGATGGAGCAGCAGCGAGATTTCGTCGCTCTGGGTGTAGCCGTAGACGACGCGGAAGCCGCAGGTCATCAGGTGCTCGGCGGTGGCGATCATCAGGTCGCGGAAGCGGTGGTCGAACGGGCGCTCGAAATCCAACGTCTCCTTGGTCAGGCGGGTGAAGTTGCGGCCGTCGATCCGCGCGACCATCCACAACCCCGGCAGCACGCGCAGGTCGTGGGCGGTCTCGAAAATCCGCATGCGGGCGTCCAGCTCATCAAATTGCATCGTTCCACTCCTCGACAATCCAGCTCCCGTCAGGCCCCAGGCGGACATAGCGCAGCAGGTCGAAGCCCTCGGCCAGCCGGGGCAGCTCCAGCCGGGCGGCGGTGCCATAAATCCCTTTGTCGGGCACCCGGTCGGCCTCGGGCCGGCGGCGGTTGCGCTCCAGGCACTCGGCGACCCGCGACTGGAAATAATAGCCGCTGACCGCGAAGCCCGCCGCGCGGGCCGCCGCGAGGTAGACCGCCCGCTCGGCGGCGCTGGGATTGGTGTTGTCCACCACGAAGGCCTGGCGCATCGCCAGGCAGCAGTCCAGCAGGAGGCGCTCGCGATGGCGCGTCTTGAGCATGTCCAAGCTGATCCGGACATGCGAGCGCCAGAACCGCTCGCGGCAAAAGCTCGATTTGCCCGACGCCTGCAATCCGATCAGCACCACCGCGTCCATGCATCCTCCTTGCTGCGCTGAGGCAGATTGTCGCCGGGCTGCGCGGGGCGCAAATCGGCCCGGCGGCGGGTTGTCGCCGCTTGCGTGGCCGGCGCTGAGTTCGTCTACAATAGCGGGGTTTGGATGAGAGCGCCCAGCGCTGGGAGGACGTGTGATGCAGATTGTCTTTTGCGCCGATCCGCTGGCGCCGCGCCAGCCCGATCCGGCCTACGCCGCCGAGGCCGCAGCCGCCGAGCAGGCAGGGCTGGCCTGGGGCCTCGTCCAGCTTGAGGAGCTGCTGGCGGGCGACGAGCGGGCAGCCGTCCGAAAAATCCCGGCAGCGCCCGAGGGCTCCGCGCCGGCGCTGGCGGTCTATCGCGGCTGGATGCTGCGGCCTGACGACTACGCCCGGCTCTACGCCGCCCTTGAGCGGCGCGGCCTGCGCCTCCTCAACGATCCCGCCGCCTACCGCCACTGTCACTGGTTCCCCGAGAGCTACCCGCTGATCGCAGGGCAAACCCCGGCCTCGGTCTGGATGCCCGCCGCCGAGTGGAGCCTTGACGCGGCGATGGAGCGCCTGGCGCCGTTCGGCGACCAGCCATTGATCCTCAAGGATTATGTCAAATCGCGTAAGCACGAATGGCATGAGGCGTGCTTCATCCCGGCGGCGAGCGACCGCGCGGCGGTGGGCCGGGTCTCGGCGACCTTTTTGGAGCGCCAGGGCGCCGATCTGAACGAGGGCTTGGTCTACCGGGCCTTTGTCGAATTCGCGCCGCTCGGCGCCCATCCGCAAAGCGGCATGCCGCTGACCAGGGAGTTCCGCCAGTTCTATCTCGACGGCGCGCCGCTGCTCAGCTTCCCCTACTGGGAGAGCGGCGACTACGCCGGCGCCGCGCCGCCCGCCAGCCAGTGGGCGGAGATCGCCGCCGGCATCCGCTCCCGCTTCTGGACGATGGATGTCGCCCAGCTTGCGAGCGGCGCGTGGCAGATCGTCGAGCTGGGCGACGGCCAAGTCGCCGGCCTGCCCGACCACGCCGACCCGGCGGCGCTGTACCGGGGGCTGGCGGGGGTCGTCGGCTAGCAGTCGTCAGTCGTCAGTCGTCAGGATCGCGGTTTCTGCTCTGCTGCTGACACCACGATTCACACTATTCGGCTGTCAGT
>DASWWB010000037.1:0-8477 GCA_036406115.1 Herpetosiphonaceae bacterium | reverse complement strand
GGTGGGCCGAACTGACCGGCCGCGGCGGCGAGGGGATGGTCGTGAAGCCGGCCGGGTTCGTGTTGCGCGGGTCGAAGGGGCTGGCGCAGCCGGCGGTGAAGTGCCGCGGCCCCGAGTACCTGCGGATCATCTACGGCCCCGAATACTCGCTGCCCGAGAATTTGGAGCGGCTCCGCTCGCGCGGCCTGAACGCCAAGCGCTCGCTGGCCCTGCGCGAGTTCGCCCTCGGCGTCGAGTCGCTCCAGCGCTTCGTCCGCCGCGAGCCGCTGCGCCGCGTCCACGAGTGCGTCTTCGGCGTGCTGGCGCTGGAGAGCGAGCCGGTGGATCCGCGGCTCTAGGGGCGAGGCCCGTCACTCCTGGCGATCATCCCCCGCAAGCGCGCTGGCGAGCAGCCACTCCAGCGGCTCCGCCAGGGCTTGCGCCCAGACATCGTCCCATGCGCCGGGATCGAAGGCGGTTTTGATCATCTCCAGCGTCTGGCGATACAGCTCGTCGAGCTTCGGATGCGGCGCCCAGCGCACGTTGCGCTGAATCTGATCCATCGCGGCCAGTGCATGCAGCACCGGGATCTCCTGTTCCTCATCACGGCCGAGGACCGCCAATCCCAGCAGCGCGAACAGCATGTTCCGGTCGCTGGCCTGGTCCTGGGCGGCTTGGAGCGCGTAGCCCAGCGCGGCGCGGGCCTCCGGGTAGCGGTGCTGGGCGAGTTCCACGTAGCCGAGCAGATGGAACAGCGCCGGATAAAAGACGCCCCACTCCGTCTGATTGCTGATCCCCAGCTCCAGGGCTTGGCGCGCTTCGTCATAGCGCCCCATGTAATAGTACAGCTCGCCGATCAGCCGCTGGGTGACGACCCAGCCGATCAGATCGCCGCAGCTTTTGCGTAAGGACAGGCTTTCCTCCAGGAGCGGCAGCGCCTCCTGGTGCCGCTCCTGGAGCATCATGGCCTCGCCCAGGTTGTGGAGCGACGCGCCGACCATCGACTGGTCGCCGAGCTGGCGGTTCAGGGCCAGGCTTTCGGTGTGATAGGCCGCCGCTTGCTCGGGATCGCCTTGCAGGAACGCGCTGTAGCCCAGATTGTTGAGCGCGACGCCGATCGCGGCGGTGTCGCCCAGCTCTTTCCAAAGCTCCAGGCTTGTCTGCCAGTAGCGATCGGCGTCGGCGTCGCGGCCCATCGCGTTGCACAGCACGCCCGCCGCATGCAGGAGTTTGCCGCGGGTCAGGGGCTGAAGCTGATCCTCCGCCGGCAGGAAACTGCTGATCCACTCCCAGCCCTGGCGGATGAGCGATTGATTGAGCCAGTAGCGCCAGGTGTTGTCGCAGATCCGCGCCCCGGTCTCGGCCGCGCCATGGGCCTGCGCCCAGGCGAGGACGGCGTGCAGATTGGCGTCGTCGGCCGCGTACTCCTTCAGCGCCACGTGCTGCTGGTCGCTGAGGGTGAGGGCCTCCAGCTCCTCGCTGCGCTGGCAGTAGAAGGCGGCCCAGCGCTCTTCGACGGCGTCATGGGCGGGATCGGCGGCGAAGCGCGCCCGGGCGTAGTCGCGGACGGTCTCCAGCATATCGAAGCGCGCGCCCGGCGCGCTGCCGGCGGGCTGGTAGATCATGTGGTGGCTCGCCAGGATCTCGTGGGCCTGGCTCACGGCGGCGGGCTCCAGGTCGGCGCAGACCGCCGCCGCCGCCTCGATCGTCCAGCTCCCATGAAACACGCCGAGCCGATTGAAGACCGCCCGGACGCCTGTTGGCAAGAGGTCGTAGCTCCAATCGAGCGTGGCGATCAGGGTCTGCTGGCGGGTGTGAACATCGCGCGGCCCGTTGGTCAGGAAGCTGAGCCGCTCGCTCAGCCGGCTGAGAATGAATTCCGGAGCATGGTCGCGCATTTGGGCCGCCGCCAGCTCAATCGCCAGCGCCAGGCCGTCCAGCTGCCAGCAGATCGCATGAATCACGCGCAAGGTTTCCAGTGTCACCGGCGGCGCCGGCAGAGTGGCCGGGATCCTGGCGAGAAAAAGCTGGATCGCGGCGTAGCCCTGGTATTGCGCGCTGGTGAGGGCCGCGTTGTGCGGCGGGACGTTGAGCGGGCTGATCGCGACCAGATGCTCGCCGTAGACATCGAGATGGATGCGGCTGGTCGCCAGGATGGTCACCTGCGGCGCCGCGCGCGCGAGCTCCCCCAGCGCCGGGCCGCAGTCCAGCACATGCTCAAGGTTATCGGCGATCAGCAGCATGTGCTTCTGCTGGAGATGGGCCTGGATCTGGCTAGCGACGTCGCGCCGGGCGTCGAGCGAGAGGCCCAGCGCCTGGGCGATGTGCGGCAGCACCATCTCGGCCTCCCGCAGCGGCGCCATCTCCACGAAGACCGCCCCGTCGGCGAAGGCCGCCTCGGTGTCCCAGCCGATCTGAAGCGCCAGGCGGGTTTTGCCGATCCCGCCGGCGCCGAGCAGCGTGATCAGGCGGTAGGCGGGGTTGCGGATGAGATCGCCGAGCGCCGCCCGCTCCGCCTCGCGCCCGAGCAGCGGGTTGGGCTGGGCGGGCAGGACGACGCGCCGGGGCGCTGGCTTTGCCGGCGCCGGCAGGACGATCCTGACGGGCTCGGGCTGCTCGACCGGCGGCAGGAAGCCGTCGTTGAGCAGCTGCGCGAGGTGGGCGAACAAATTGTTTTTCCACCGGTGGTAGGTGCTGCGGTCGAGATTCAGTTTGGCGGAGTAAAAGGCGACAGCCTCGCCGGGGAAAGCGAGGAACAGATTGAGCAGCTCCGGGTGGCCCGCCCTGAGCGGCAGGGCGCGCAGGCCCTCGCGCACGGCCGGCAATCCTCCATGGTCGAGCAGCCACTGGCGCCAGGGATCGGTGGCGGCAAGCTCGGCGGGCTCGTCGAGAAACTGCTGGATTGATTTAGGTGTCCAGGGACCACCCATACGTCTTCCTCTCCTAGTGCTGGATGCTAGCCCGGATACGCTCGGCGCGGCCGGCTCGTGGCGGATCCGGGGGCGGATGGGCCCGTCACTCCTCCGCCGCGCTCCCGTCAGCCTCGCTGGCCGGCGGGCGGGCGGGGGCCTGCTGCGCGGCTGGCGGTTTGGCGCGCTTTTTCTTGCGCTCTGGCAAGACGGGCCAGGGGCGGCCGTCGCCGGTCCAGCCCCAGTCGCGCAGCAGCAGGCGGTCGCGGTCGCTGAGCGCGGCCTTGGCGAGCATATCGGGGCGGCGCTCAAGGGTGCGGCGCAGGCGCTGCCCGTGGCGCCATTCGACGATTTTGGCGTGGTGGCCGGAGAGGAGCACATCCGGCGCGGCCAGGCCCTGCCACTGGGCGGGCCTGGTGTAGTGCGGGTATTCGAGCAGGCCGTCGTCGTGGCTCTCGGCCGCCAGCGACTCGGCGTCGATCACGCCCGGCACCAGCCTGCCGACGGCGTCGGCGATGACCATGGCCGCCAGCTCGCCGCCCGTCAGCACGAAGTCGCCGATTGAGACTTGGTCCGTGATGTAGCGCTCGACATACCGTTCGTCAAGCCCTTCGTAGTGGCCGCAAACCAGCATCAGGCGCGGCAGGGCGGCCCACTGGCGGGCGAGGGTCTGATCGAAGACGCGGCCGCTTGGCGTGAGCAGCACCACCGGCGCCGGGTTGGGGGCGGCGGCAAGGGCGGCCTCGGTGCAGCGGGCCAGCGGCTCGGCCTTCATCACCATGCCGGCGCCGCCGCCGAAGGGCGGGCTGTCGACCGTGTGATGGCGGTCGTCGGTCCAGTCGCGGATGTCGTGCAGGTGGAAGGAGAGCAGCCCGGCCTGGGCCGCCCGCTTGAGGATGCTCTCGCCCAGCGGGCCGGCGAACATGGTCGGGAACAGGGTCAGGATGTCGAAGCGCATATGCATTCTCTGGCTGAAGGGGTCAGGGATCAGGGGCCGGGCCGGACTTTGGGATGGCGGGCCCCACGGCTCGCATGTAATCGCAATAGGAATCATTGGTCTCTTGCGGGAGCGAGGGCGCCGGTTCGTCGTGCGCCGCCGGTCGCGGGTTGCGCCCGGCTCCATGCCGTTCGGCCTGATCCCTGACCACTGATCCCCCGCCCCTGATCCCTGAGAGTATAACATTCCCCCGCCCGCTCTCTGCTACAATGGCGCCGACCTTTCTGCTCAACGAGGAGTGCGCATCCCATGAATCTTGCTGATCAGGATCCCGCGACGGCGGCGAATATCGCCCGGGCCAGGACCTACCAGGGCGTGCCGGCGACGGAATACCAGGTCGAGTGGCGCTCGCTGGCCGATCTGCTGGCGCGGCGGGCGGCGGAGCGCGGCAGCGCCGAGCTGCTGGCCTACTTCAACGACCAGACCGGCGAGACCGCCCGCTTCAGCTACGCGGCCTTTTTCGAGCGCGCGTCGCGCATCGCCAGCCTGCTGGCCAACGAGTACGGCGTGCGCCGCGGCGAGCGGGTCGCCACCGTCGCCTACAACCACCCCGACACGGTGGCGATCTACGCCGCCTGCTGGCTGATCGGCGCCGCCGTGGCCCCGCAGAATGTCGGCGAGGACGACGCCCGGATCGCCTTCATCCTCGCCAACGCCGGGACCCGGGTCCTGCTGGCCCGCCCCGAGTACGCCGAGCGGGTCCGGGCGCTGTGCGAGCAGGCTGGCGCGGTCGAGAGCGTCATCCTGCTGGACGAGCAGTTCGAGCGCGACCTGGCGGCCCAGCCCGCCGACTTCGCCGCCGCCGACCCGCCGGGCCTGGAGGACGAGGCGCTGCTGGTCTACACCTCCGGCACGACTGGCGCGCCCAAGGGCGTCCAGCTGACCCACTACAATCTGCTAGTCGATGCGACCGGCATCTCGCGCTGGCAGGGGCTCGACGCCACGACCCGCATGATGTGCATCCTGCCCATCCATCACGTCAACGGCATCGTGGTCACGCTGGTGACGCCGCTGCTGCTCGGCAGCTCGGTGACGCTCAACCGGGCCTTCAGCGCCTCGACGTTCTGGCCTCGGATCGCCGCCGAGGGCGTGGCGGTCGTCTCGGTGGTGCCGACGATCCTGCAATTCCTCTGCGAGGCCGGCGAAGACGTGTCGGCGCTCGATCTGTCGCAGCTGCGCTATCTGATCTGCGGCGCCGGCACGCTGGCGGTGGCGCTGGTCCGGCGCTTCGAGCAGCAGTTCGGCGTCCGTGTCCTCCACGGCTACGGCCTGTCGGAGACGACCTGCTACTCCTGTTTCCTGCCGGTCGACCACGACGCCGAGCAGCACCGGCGCTGGCTCGAGGATTTCGGCTACCCCAGCATCGGCGCGCCGATCTGGCCCAACGAGATGGCGATCCACGACGCCCAGGGCCAGCCCCAGCCCGCCGGCGAGAAGGGCGAGATTGTGATCCGCGGCCACAATGTGATGCTTGGCTATTTCCAGCGCCCGGACGCCAATGCCGAAACCTTCAAGCACGGCTGGTTCCGCTCAGGCGACGAGGGCTTTTTCCAGCCCGACGAGCAGGGCCGCCTCTTTTTCTTTATCACCGGCCGGCTCAAGGAGCTCATCAACCGCGGCGGCGTCAAGTACAGCCCGTTTGAGATCGAGGAGGTGCTGCTGGAGGTGCCCGGCGTCCACACCGGCCTGGCGATCGCCTTCGAGAACACTTGGTACGGCGAGGAGGTCGGCGCCTACGTGGTGCGCGAGGCCGGCGCCGAGGTCACCGCCGAGCAGATCCTCGCCCACTGCCGCTCGCGCATGCCCGCCGCCAAAGCGCCCAAGGTCGTCGTGTTCGGCGAGGAGATCCCGGTTACCGCCACCGGCAAGTACCAGCGCCTGCGCCTCCAGGAGCTGTTCGCCGAGTGGCGGGAGACGCAGTTCAAATGAGGGGTCAGGGATCAGGGATCAGGCCGCACTCCGGCAGGGCGTGGCGCCTGGAGCATACCATCCTCATCCGAGGCCGGGCCTGGCCCCTGATCCCTGACCCCTGAATCAAAGGTGGTCCCAATGCAGATGGAAGCCTTTTTGCAGGCCCTGGCCTACGGGGCGGCGTACGTGGATCAGCGGGGGCGGCTCGGCGCGATGAACGCCGCTGCCCGCGAGCTTTTCGGCCTGGGCGACGAGCTGCCGGCGGCGGCGCCGCTGCTTGGCGGGACGGAGCTGGCCGCCGGCCTGGCGGTCGAGCGGCTGCACGGCGGCAATCTGATCCGGGCCTCGGTCGGGGCGCTGCCGGACGGCTTCCTCGTCTCCTATCTCAATCTCAGCGCCGGCCGCCCGTCGCTCAAGTATCTCCAGCTGGTGCGCCACGCTCTGATCGAGCCGCTGACGCCGCTCCAGGGCTTCACCGACCTGCTCGCCGCCGAGCGGGTCGGCCCGCTCAACGATCAGCAGCACCTGATGCTGGCGACGATCCGCACCAACGCCCGGCGCATGCTCAACACGGTGCTGGCCTTCAATCAGCTGGAGCTGCTGGATTTCGGCCTGGATCAGCTGGAGCCGGCGCAGGTCGATCTGCGCGAGCTGGCGCGCCAGGCGGCCTGGCGGATGGACGCGGCGGCGTCCGAGCGCAATGTGCGCATCGCCGTCGCCGAGGAGCCGCCCCTGCCACCGGTCTGGGCCGATCCCGACAAGCTGCGCCAGGTCATCGCCATGCTGGTCGACAATGCTTGCCGCTTCACCCGCCCCGGCGGCCAAGTTGACGTAACCTTCGAGGTTGACGCAGCTTTCGCCCGCCTCAGCGTCAGCGACTACGGCGCCGGCATCCGCGCCGACTGGCAGCCGCTGATCTTCAGCCGCTTTTTCTACGGCCACGTCGACATGGACTACCAGGGCAGCGGGTGCAGCCTGGCGATCGCCAGCAAGCTGATCGACCTGCACGGCGGCGACCTGAGCTTCCGCAGCGAGGAGTGCGCCGGCAGCACCTTCAGCCTGGCCCTGCCGCTCCGCCGCGCCGACGGCTGACCTGGCGGATCAGCGCAAACGGCGTATACTACAGCAACGGCGACGCGAACGATATGACGGAGGTTTAATGGAATCTTCGCACACACGCATTACGATGAATCCAGAGATTTGCCATGGCAAGCCATGCATCCGCGGCCTGCGCTATCCGGTTGAGATGATTTTGGGGCTTCTGAGCGCCGGGATGTCCGCTGAGGACATTCTTGATGATTACCCCGATCTTGAGCGCGAAGACATTTTGGCAGTACTCGCTTTTGCCACAAAACTTGCTGAGGTGAAGCGTATTCATGCAGTCCACAGTTGAAATGGCTCATTGACGCCCATCTCCCGCGCAGACTCGCGTATCGCCTGCGAGATGCCGGCCATGATGTGCTGCATACGCTGGATTTACCTGATGGTAATAAGACGACTGATAGTTCTATTAACGAACTCTCCTGCGCTGAGGAGCGGATCGTTGTGACAAAAGATGCCGATTTTGTTAACTCTTTTTGGCTGAGACATCAACCCTATAAGCTCCTCCTCGTTTCGACAGGAAATATCACAAATAATAATCTCATCTTGCTATTCGATGTGATACTGCCAACACTGGACGAAGCATTTGCTCTCCATTATTTTATTGAGATCGATCAGCATTTTGTTGTTGTGCATGGCTAGCTGAGCTTCCCCGACATGCCCTTTTGCCCTGGGAGGGCTAGGAAATCTCGCCATGGAATGGTCCGATCTTTTCGCCGCCCTGCCCGCCGGCGCCATCCTGCTCGACGCCGCCGGCGCCATCCAATCGATCAACCCCGCCGCCGAGCGGCTGCTCGGGATCGCGGCGGCGGATTGGCTCGGCCGCGCCGATGCGCCGTTCGTGCCCCCGGAGGCCAGCGAGCGCTTCGCGTGGGGCGATCTGGCGCTGGGGGTCGCTTTCTCAGAGATTAGCCCTCTCCGACTTGTCACCTTTCAGGATCGCACCGCGCAGGAGCGAGAGCGGCGGGAATTGCTGGAGTGGATGCGGTTTTGCCTGGGATTTGATATGCGCGGCCTCCTTAGCAGCATTCGCGGGAGTCTTGTATTCCTACAATATGCGTCCGGCGAGCCTCTGGGCGGCATGCAGCGCGAGGTGCTGGGCATGGCGGAGCATTCAGCCCGGCGCTTGAGCGAATATGCGGAAGACCTCCTCGATATCGTGCGCTATGATTTGGGTTATAGCGTTGTCCATACGAAAGAGCCGCAGTCGATCACTCATCTTATCAATCAGGTAGCCACTCAGCTGCGATCGGCGGGATATGACGATCACTACGTGATTGATCTCGAAGTTGCTGATGATCTGCCCTTCGTGCCATGCGATACATCCCGCGCAGCAAAGCTGATTAAAGTCCTGGTCAATAATTTTTTTCGATCTAGCCGCGCTCTTGTCAAGATTAGCGCGCGGATGTCCGGTGAAAACGAACTGAGTCTAACTATTCGCTCCACAGAGGCGTGGCGAATAACGGACGATGGTACCTTTGACCGCCGCGATAACACCGAAATGTATCTTGCGCATGTTCTTGCGTGTGCTCATGGCGGCCGGCTTTGGGTCGAGAGCGGCGAGGAGGGCAGCGCCTTTC
>DASWWB010000036.1:0-2850 GCA_036406115.1 Herpetosiphonaceae bacterium | reverse complement strand
GCCCAGCTGGTCGAGAAGCGGTAGGCGCCGACGCCCAGCCGGCGCATCAGGCCCACGTCCTCGGCGTAGCGGTGGTAGTGGTCGCAGGCTACATCGCCGGTGTCGCCGTTCTTGATCGCGCCCGGCGTGTGGGCGAAGCGGTCCCAGATGCTCTCGCCCTTGCCGTCGGCCTGCCAGGCGCCCTCGATTTGGTAGGCGGCGGTCGAGACGCCCCAGCTGAATCCGTCGGGAAACTGTGTCGGCATTGCGGCTCCTTCAGCATCGGCCGGCGCGGCGCCGGCGCTCGTCGCCGCCAATCATAGCAGCTATCAGCTATCGGCTGTCAGGGCCGGCCTCAGGGCTTTGAAGCCGGCCCTGACAGCCGATAGCCGACACCCGAAAACTAGTGCTATCATGGCTGCTCGCCCGTCCGCCCGCCGCGCTGGCCTCCCGGCATGGCGCGGCCTAGCAGGAACCGCCATGAGCTATTCTGATGAGATTGCCGGCCAGCTGAAGCTGCCTCCGGCCCAGGTCGCCGCCGCCATCGGCCTGTTTGACGGTGGCAACACGCTGCCCTTCGTCGCCCGCTACCGCAAGGAGCAGACCGGCGGCCTCGACGAGGAGCAGCTGCGCCAGATCCAAAGCCTGCTCGAAAGCCTGCGCGCCCTCGACGAGCGCCGCGCCACGGTCCTGGCCGCCATCGAGGCCCAGGGCAAGCTCACCCCCGAGCTGCGGGCAGCGATCGAGGCCGCCGCCAGCCGCACCGAGCTCGACGATCTCTACCAGCCCTACAAGCAGAAGCGCCGCACTCGCGCCAGCGTGGCCCGCGAGCGCGGCCTGGAGCCGCTGGCGGCGATGATCCTGGAGCAGTTCCAGTCGGTCACCCACAGCGCCGAGCGCCTGGCCGAGCCCTTCCTCGGCCCCGAGGTCGCCGCTGTCGAGGATGCGCTGGCCGGCGCCCGCGATATCGTCGCCGAAACCGTCAGCGACCACCCCGAGGTTCGCCGCCTGACCCGCGAGCGCGCCTGGCGCTGGGGCGCGGTCCAGGCCGGCAAGATCGAGGGCGCCGAGGATCCCAAGGCGGTCTACGCCAACTACTACGCCTTCGAGGGCCGGGTCGAGCGGCTGCGCCCGCACCAGATCCTGGCGCTCAACCGCGGCGAGGCCGAGAAGGTGCTGCGGCTCAAGCTCGATGTGCCGGAGCGCGACTGGCAGGGCGCGGTGGCGACGGTCTTCCGCCCGGACCGCCGCTCGCCCTTCGCGACCCACCTGGCGCAGGCGATCGCCGACGCCGCTGAGCGCCTGCTCCTGCCGGCGATCGAGCGCGATGTCCGCCGCAGCCTGAGCGAGCTGGCCGAGGCCCACGCGATCACGGTTTTCGCCGCCAACCTGCGCGGCCTGTTGCAGCAGCCGCCGGTGCCGGGCGTGATCATCGGCCTCGATCCCGGCTTCCGCACCGGCTGCAAAGTGGCGGCGATCGACCGGACCGGCGCCGTGCTGGCCACGGCGACGATCTACCCCCACGAGCCGCAGCGCCAGCGCGATGCCGCCCTCAAAACCTTGATCGGCCTGATCGCCCGCCACGACGCCGCGCTGGTCGCCATCGGCAACGGCACCGCCTCGCGCGAGACCGAGCAGCTGGCCGCCGAGCTGATCCGCAGCGTCAAATCGGTCCGCTACGTGATTGTCAGCGAGGCCGGCGCCAGCGTCTACAGCGCCAGCCCGCTGGCCCGCGCCGAGCTGCCGGGGCTCGATGTCAGCCTGCGCGGCGCCGTGTCGATCGCCCGCCGCCTGCAAGATCCGCTGGCCGAGCTGGTGAAGATCGATCCGCAGTCGATCGGCGTCGGCATGTACCAGCACGATGTCGATCAATCCAAGCTCAGCCAGTCGCTGGCCGGGGTGGTCGAGAGCGTCGTCAACCAGGTCGGCGTCGACGCCAACACCGCCTCGCCGGCGCTGCTGACCCACGTCGCCGGCATCGGCCCCAAGCTGGCCGAGAAGATTGTCGCCTACCGCGACGAGAACGGGCCGTTCCCGACCCGCGCCGCGCTCAAAAAGGTGCCGGGCCTCGGCCCCAAGGCCTTCGAGCAGGCCGCCGGCTTCCTGCGCATCCGCGGCGGCGCGCAGCCGCTCGACGCCAGCGCCATCCACCCGGAAAGCTACCCGGTCGCCCACGCCGTGCTCAAGCGCGCCGGCCTCGCCGCCTCCGATTCCGCCGCCAAGCGCCAGCAGGCCCTCGAGTCGCTGCGCGCCAAGCAGCCGGTGTCGGAGCTGGCCGCCGAGCTGGGCGCCGGCGCTCCGACGCTGCTCGATATTTTCGAGCAGCTGCTGCGCCCCGGCCGCGACCCGCGCGAGGACGTGCCGCCGCCGCTGCTCCGCTCCGACGTGCTCTCGATGGACGATCTCAAAACCGGCATGCGGCTCAAGGGCACGGTCCGCAACGTCGTGGACTTCGGCGCCTTCATCGATATCGGCGTCAAGCAGGACGGGCTGCTCCACCGCACCCGCTTTCCCGCCGGCGCGCCCCTCGCCGTCGGCGAGGTCGTCGAGGTCGAGATCCAGGCGATCGATGTCGAGCGCGGCCGGATCAGCCTGGCCTGGCCCGAGGGCGCCGGCCGCTGATTCCGCTCCGGCGCGCGGCGGAGGCAGCCGGCCCCGCCGCGCGCTAGACTGGCGCTCAATCATTCTCGCAGCCAAGGAGCCGCATCTGAGCAATTCCTATCCCGAGCTGGCCGACGATCTGTTCAAAGGCCGGGGCCGCCCCTATCTGAAGCTGGCCGGCCAAGACCCCCGCCCCTTCCGCGACACCATTCTCCACGCCTGTTTGTTCAATCCGCAGTTCGAAGACCCGTTCCAGCCCAGCCGCGCCGC
>DASWWB010000035.1:0-4329 GCA_036406115.1 Herpetosiphonaceae bacterium | reverse complement strand
GGTCGAGCGGCTCAAGGTCTGGCGCTCCAAGCTGGCCGACGAGCTGCAGCAGCCGGCGTTCTTCGTCCTCTCCAACAGCGTGCTGTTCGACATCGCCACCCGCCAGCCGATGACCCTGGCCGAGCTGGCAGCGATCAAAGGCATCGGCACGCGCAAGCTGGAGGCCTGGGGCGAGGATCTGCTGCGGATCATCGGCGACCCCGCCGCCTGACGCCGGCCGGTGACAGCGGCGCGGTTTTGGCATACACTGCCCGGCAAAGCCGCGCGGCCCCCGGGCCGGCCGCGCTGATCGGGGGACCGCATGAACCAACAGCGCTGCGCCGCGCGGGAGGCGCGATGACGCTTTCCAGCGCCGGCTTGCGGGCGCGCCACCGCCGCGTCATGCGCGTGCTGCGGGGCTTTTTCGGCGTCCAAATCCTCTTTTCGGTCGGGCTGGCGCTGGCGCTGGATGTGCTGACGGGCCTGCCGCCGCACTGGCCGGCAGTCGGCAGCGGCGCGCTGGTCGGGCTGCTGCTGCTCCCCGCCGCCCGCCGCGCCCTCGGCTGGCTCTACATCCCGCTGCTGCTGGGGCTGGATCTGATCCATGTCACGCTGCTGCTGTGGGAGACGCCGCTCGAGTCGCTGGCGCGCGGCAGCCTGTGGGCGCTGGCCTACATTCCGGTCCTGGTGGCGGCCGGGCGCTGGTGGAGCTACGGCGGCGGCGGGGCGGTCTTGCTGATCGTGCTGGCCGCCGACGCCGCAGTGTTGTTCGGCAGGCTGCCGCCGCGCGAGGCCGCGCCGATCCTCGTCTTCCAGGCGGTGACGGCGGCGCTCGGCACCTGGGCCAGCGCCCAGGGCGAGGCCCGCGCCCGCCGCGACCTGCTGCACCTGGAGGAGCTGGCGCTGGAGCAGGAGCGGGTCGCCTTGGCCATCCACAGCCACCAGCATGTCGCCGCCCAGATCGCCGATGTCGGCGCGCTGCTGACGGCCGCCGACGCCGCCCTGCCCGCCGATCCGCTCGGCGCCGGGCGCGAGCTGAACGCCGCCGCCGACGCGCTGCGGACCACCCAGGCCACGCTCCAGCGCTCGCTGCGCGGCGTGCGGCCGACGCCGCTGGCCCAGGCCACGCTGCCCGAGGTCCTGGCCCGCGAGCTGAGCCTGCTGCGCACCGAAGCCGGCCTGGACAGCAGTTTCCGCTGCGACGCCCATCTGCCCCCGCTGCGGCCAGCCGCCGCCGAGTACCTGCTGCGGGCCGCCCAAGAGGCGCTGGAGAATGTCCGCGCCCACGCCGGGGCCACCAAAGTCACCATCGAGCTGCGCGCCACGCCCGGCGAAATCGCCCTGACAATCGCCGACAACGGCCAGGGCTTCGACGCCGCCGACATCCTCCAGCGCCCCGCCGGCCAGTGGGGCCTGCCCGCCCTGCGCGAGCGCGCCGCCCAGCTCGGCGGCAGCCTGGAGATCGACGGCTCCGCCGCAGAGGGCACGACGGTCCGGGTGCGGCTGCCGGTGGGGGGGTGGTAGGAATCAGCTATCGGCTATCAGCTGTCAGCTATCAGGGTGCGACGGGGCGGCGGGGGTGGCGCCGCCTGTCCAAACTCCCGTCCTTGGGCTGTACCACAAAGCTTCGGAGCGCCGCCTGACAGCTGATAGCTGCCAGCCGATAGCTAAATCCCCTTGCCCAACAATGTTACAATAGGCGCCACACAGCCTGCGCGAAGGAGCTGCTATGTCGGTGTATGTGATCGATGGCCAGGAGCTGCATATCCGGGATGACAACCGGCGCGATCGGCCGATCGCGTTGCTCATCCACGGCTGGTCCAGCTCGTGGTACACATGGACGCCGCTGCTCAACGACATAGCGACCCGTTTTTCCTGCCTGGCGGTCGACCTTCCCGGCTACGGCCGCTCGCCGGCCCCCAAGCGGCCGCCCACGATCGCCGGCTACGCCGACCTGATGGCGAAGCTGATCGAGGAGGTCAGCGACCGACCGGTCGTGGTCTTCGGCCACTCGATGGGCGGCCAGATCGCCATGACGCTGGCCCTGCGCCATCCGATGCTGGTCGAGCGGCTGGTGCTGCTCAACCCGGTGGTCAGCGGCAGGCTCTCCACCTTCATCAATCTGTTCGTCGCGCCCCACATTTTGCTGGAGCGCTACCGCTGGGCCGGCAAAATCCTCAGCTTCCTGGAGCGGACGCCGCTCTCGTACCAGGAGCAGCTGATGAAGCCCATCCTCTTCGCCGAGCGCGCCACCATCTCCAAACAGGACTACGAGCGCATCCGGGCCGACGCCCGCCGGCCGGGCCAGGGCGCGGTGCGGGCGGCCTGCTACCGGGCGATGGCCGAGGGCGATCTGCGCGGCAAGCTGAAGAAAATCAGCGCGCCGGCCTTGGTTCTGTGGGGCGCCGAGGACAACACCGTGCCGCTGCGCGACGCCGGCGCGGTGGCCGACGAGTGGCCCGAGGCCGATCTGCGCCTCATCCCCAACGCCGGCCACTGGCCGCAGTTCGAGCAGTACGAGACGACAGTCCGCTACCTGGCGGCCTTCCTCGGCCTGCCGATTCTCAGCTCGCTGGCCGAGCGGCCGGCGCCGTCGCTCGACGTGGCCGAGATCGCCCAGTTCCTGGCCAACTCCGAGCTGGGGCAGGATCTGAGCGAGGCCCAGCGGCTGCGCATCGCCGGCATCTGCGCGCTGCACCGCTTCCCGCCCAGCGCGCAGATCGTGCTGGAGGACTCGGGCGGCGATGAGATGTTCATCGTCCAGGACGGCCAGCTCGATGTGCTGGTGCGGGTGCTCAACGACGACGGGATCGAGGAGCGCCGCAAGGTCAACGCGCTGCTGGCGGGCCAGGTCGCCGGCGAGATGGCCCTGATCCAGGGCGAGCGGCGCAGCGCCGATCTCCAGGCCGGCCGGGGCGGCGCCACCCTGCTGGTGATCGACAGCAAATACCTGTTCGCCCTCTTCGACGACGATCCGACCCTCGGCCTGGGGATCATGCGCAATCTGGCCCGCTCGCTGGCCCAGCGCCTGCGCGTCCAGACCTGGCAGCTGCAAGTAGCCGAGCAGCGCGCCGAGCGGATCAAGCACCATGCCTAGCGCCGCCAGCGCCGGGGCGCCGACCGGCAGCTAGCCGCCGCGGGAGCGACGCCCATGATCGATCCGCCCGATTCCCCCAGCCCCGACTCGCCGCTGATCCGCGATCCGCTGACCGGCGCCTACGCCCGCGCCCTGCTCGACGACCGGCTGGCGGAGGAGCTGCACCGCGCCCGGCGCTACGGCGAGCGCTTCGCCCTGTGCGTGCTGGATATTGATTATTTCAAAAGCGTCAACGACGCCTACGGCCACCTGCGCGGCGATCAGATCCTGCGCGAGCTGGTCCAGCGGCTGCTGGGGCTGGTGCGGGCCTCGGACGCGCTGTTTCGCTACGGCGGCGATGAGTTCGTCCTGCTGCTGCCCAACACGCTGCGGACGCCGGCGCTGGCCCTGGCCGAACGCCTGCTCCAGGCCGTCCGCCAGGCGCCGTTCGGCGGCGATCCGCCGCTCTCGCTCTCGCTGAGCGTCGGCATCGCCCACTACCCGGCCGACGGCGCTGACGCCGACCGGCTGTTCGCCGTGGCTGACGCCCGCCACTACGAGGCCAAGCGCCAAGGCCGCAGCAGGATCGTCGTCGCCCCGCCAGGCCAATCGGCGCCGCCCGCCGCCGATGGCGACCGGGGCTCCGCCGCGCCCATCCCGCCCATCCCCGCCGACCCGCTGGCCGCGCCGCTCGCCGCGCTGGCGGGACGCGGACGCGAGCTGCGTCAAATCGAGGGCTTGCTGCGCAAAAGCCGCCTGGTGACGCTGCTCGGCCCAGCGGGGGTCGGCAAAACCCGCCTGGCGCTGGAGATCGGCAGGCGGCTGCGCGGCGACTATGCGCATGGCGCCTGCTTCGTCCCGCTGGCGCCAATCAGCGCGCCGGAGCAGGCGGCGCCGGCCATCGCCGCCGGCCTGGGGATCACCGCCGCTCCTGGCGGGCCGCTGCTTGATCGGCTCAAGGAGGCGCTGGCAGGCAGGGAGCTGCTGCTGATCCTCGATCATTTCGAGCAGATTGTCGCCGGCGCGCCGCTGGTCACCGAGCTGCTGGCCGCCGCGCCGCGACTCGCCATCCTCGTGACCAGCTGCGACGTGCTGCACGTCTACGGCGAGCATGTCTTTCCGCTGCCGCCGCTGGAAACGCCGCCGCCCGACTCGCCGGCGCCGGGCGAGTACCCGGCGGCGGCACTGTTCGCCGAGCGCGCGCGGGCAGCCAGCCCCGGCTTCGCCCTCGGCGGCGCCAACGCTGCGGGCGTCGGCGCGATCTGCCGGCTGCT
>DASWWB010000034.1:0-5402 GCA_036406115.1 Herpetosiphonaceae bacterium | reverse complement strand
CGGGCTTTCTTTTCATCGTCCATGGTTGCGTTCCTCGGAATAACCTATTTTTCCAGCGGCCCAAGCACGTTCCGCGAGATCACGAGGCGCAAAATCTCGGAGGTGCCTTCGCCGATGGTCAACAAACGGGTGTCGCGGTAGAAGCGTTCGACGGGGAATTCGGCGCTGTAGCCGTAGCCGCCGTGGATCTGGATGGCGTTGCGGCAGGC
Organism: Herpetosiphonaceae bacterium; assembly: GCA_036406115.1. Classification (GTDB taxonomy): domain Bacteria; phylum Chloroflexota; class Chloroflexia; order Chloroflexales; family Herpetosiphonaceae; genus DASWWB01. Next base: position 5,193 of record DASWWB010000034.1, on the reverse strand, counting down.
CCGCTCGGACGCCTCGGAGGCGAACAGCTTGCCCATCGCGGCTTCGTTGGTGAAGGGCTTGCCCTGGTCCTTGAGCGTGGCCGCGCGCAGCACCAGCAGGCGGGCGGCGTCCAGCTCGGTGGCCATGTCGGCGATCATGTTGCTGATCGATTGGAAGGCGCCGATCGGCTGGCCGAAGGCCTCGCGCTCGCGGGCGTAGGCGATCGAGGCTTCCATCGCCGCCACGCCCAAGCCGATCGCCATCGCGCCGATGCCGATCCGGCCGCCGTCCAGCACCTTGAGGAACTGGATGAAGCCCTCGTTCTCGGCGCCGAGCAGGTTCTCGGCGGGGATGCGGACACTGTCGAAGGAGATCGCGTGGGTCGAGGAGCCGCGCAGGCCCATCTTATGCTCCGGCTTGCCGAATTCCACGCCCGGCGTGCCCTTGGGGATGATAAAAGCTGAGATGCCGCGCTTGCCCTTGCTCTTGTCGGTTACGGCGGTGGCGATCATATGGCCGGCGTCGGCGGCGTTGGTGATCCACATCTTCGAGCCGTTGATGACCCACTCGCCGCCCTCGCGGTGGGCGGTGGTCTTGGACGAGCCGGCGTCGGAGCCGGAGTGGGCCTCGGTCAGGCCGAACGCCGCCAGGTGGCGGCCCTCGGCGGCGGGCTTGAGGAAGCGCTCTTTCTGCTCCTGCGTGCCGAACATCGCCAGCGGGGCGCTGCCCAGGCCCAGGTGGGCGGCGTAGGAGAGGGCCGTCGAGCCGCAGGCCCGCGCCACTTCCTCGATCGCCAGCGCCACGCTCACCGCATCGGCCCCGGCGCCGCCGAACTCCTCGGGGAACGGCAGGCCCATCAGGCCGGCGGCGGCCATTTTCTGCCAGGTGCTCTCGGGGATGCGCGCCTGCTCGTCAACCTCTTTGGCCTTGGGCGCTAGCTCTTTGGCCGCGAAGTCACGCACGGTTTGGCGGAGAAATTGCTGCTCGTCATTGAGTTGGAAATCCATCGATCCTGCCTCCCGAGGGCTACGCATAAAAACACCGCGGCGACGCTGCCGCAGCTCAGCTGATTTGGCGGTAGTATATCATAGTTGAACGGCCGGGGTTATGAACAGTCGCCAGTCGCCAGTCGTCAGTCGTCGGGATGGCCGCCCGTCGAGCGACACGCGACCGACGGCTCATCAACACCCGAAAAAGCCGCTCGTCGCGCCCTGACGACTGATGACCGACGACTGAGGACTGATGACTGAGGACTCGCAGCCGAAAAAAAGCTTCTACGCGCTTGAGATGTTCGTCGAGCCCGGCGGGGTGCGCGAGTGCCTGGTCTTCGTGGTGGCCAGCCTCGACGTGGCCAAGCGCGTCCTAGACGCCGCGCTGCACCGGCCCTTCGACGCCTATCTCTGGGCCTGCTACGGCCGCAGCGCCTGGCTCTCGGCCTATCGCCGCGGCAGGCTGGTCCAGGAGATCAACCTGCTGCCGTTCATCAAGCTGGTGATCGAGGACAGCGCGCCGTTCGGCTTCGATGAAAACGGCGCGCCAAGGGGCAGCAACGGACCGCTGCCGGATCTCGGCGCGCTGCGCGAGGAGCTGTGGGACGGCAGCGCCCGGGTCGGCGGCTGGGTCGATTGGGACCGGCTGGCGGTGGAGCCCTTGCGCGGCCCGGCCGCAGTCCCCGGCGACAGCGTGACGATCCGCTCGCACTACGTCGGCGGCGAGGAAGATGTGCGGTACGGCGTCACGGAGACCGAGTCCGGCCTGCACGCCGAGATCGATCTAGAGGCCGAACACTGGGGCCTGGCCTAAGCCTGGGCCTCGAACTCGGCGAAGCCGCCCTCGATGCAGGGGATGATCTCGTTGACGCGGAAGTACGGCTGGCCGAACAGCGCCGTGTCGCGCAGCTCCTCCATTAAGTAGTAATACGCCCGCAGATCCTCGGCCTCGAACATGGCCACGTCCGAGCAGCGGGCGCTGAAGGCCTCGGCGTCGAAGGTCCGCAGGCTGACGCGGCCCTCGTAGCGGGCGAAAATCGGCCCCAGCGTCCGTTCGACGAAGCCGGCGCGCTCGGCGCGGCTCAGGCTGAGCCAGGCTTCGGTGGCGGTCATCAGGACCAGGATCGTGTAGGGTTTGGCGGCCATGGGACGACCTTTCGCATATAAATGAATCGCGGTCATTATAATCCATGACATCATCGCTTGACGACAATCTGCTGCTGCGGGGAGACATGCTGGCGGCGGCCGGGGCGCTGGCGCCTGGCTCGATCGATCTGCTCTACCTGGACCCGCCGTTCGCCGCCGGCCGGGTCTTCAGCGCTGCGGCCGGCTCGTTCGACGACCGCTGGCCCGGCGGGCTGCGCGACTACCTGGGCTGGCTGGGCGCGCGGCTGGCGGCGCTGCGGCCGGCGCTGGCGGCGGAGGGCTCGCTGTTCCTGCACCTGGACCGGCGGGCGGTCCACTACGCCAAAGTCATGCTCGACGAGCAGTGGGGCGTCGACTGTTTCCGCAACGAGATCATCTGGCACTACACCGGCGGCGGGCGGGCGCGGCGGGTGTTCGCCCACAAGCACGACACCATCCTCTGGTACAGCAACCACCCGCGGCGCTGGACCTTCAACCGCGACGCGGTGCGCGAGCCCTACGCCCCGGGCAGCGGCTACGCCAGGGGCGGGATTCGCTCGGCGGCGGGCAAAGTCTATCTGCCCCACCCGGACGGCACGCCGCCCGACGACGTGTGGGCCATCCCGATGATCAACCCGCTGGCGCCGGAGCGGGTCGGCTACCCGACCCAGAAGCCGGAGCGGCTGCTGGCGCGGATCATCCTGGCCGCCAGCGCGCCGGGCGGCGCGGTGGCCGATCTGTGCTGCGGCAGCGGCACGACGCTGGTGGCGGCGGCGCGCCTGGGCCGGCGCTGGATCGGCGGCGACAGCTCGGCCGCCGCCATCGCCGCCGCCGAAGCCCGGCTCGCCGCCCTGGAGCCGCCGCCGCGCTGGGAAACTGTCACGCTGGGGTGAGCTGTCGGTCGTCAGTCGTCAGTCGTCAGGGGATGCCCGCAAGGAACTGCGCGTTCCTTGCCGTGTTTTCCGGTTGTCAGGCGACGACTCCGGGCCTTGGGCCGTTCCTGATGGCTGACTGCTGACAGCAGCTACGTCTAGGGAATCTCTCGCCCCTTGCGGCATCCCCTGACGACTGACGACTGACAGCTGACGACTCATCCAGCTCCCGTCAAAGCAACCGCTCCAGCGCCTCCAGCAGCGCGTCCAGGCCGAAGGGCTTGCTGAGAAAGCCCTGGTAGGCGCACTGGTCCTTGATCCGGCCCTCGCGGGCGGCGCTGATCATCAGGACCGGGATGCCGGCGTAGGCAGGATTAGCCTGCATGGTGCGGCACATCTCGACGCCGTCCATCACGGGCATCATCACATCGCAAATGATCAGGTCGGGGCGCTGGCGGATCAGCGCGGCGAGCCCCTCCTGGCCGTTCATGGCGGTGATGACCCGGTGGCCCTCCTCCTCCAGGACATCGGTGATCATCTCCAGCAGGCTTGTCTCATCATCCACAACCAGAATTGTTTTCATGCGGGATTGTCGCTCCACAGCTAGCGGCGCGGGACGGGTTGGGAGGCGGGGCGGCGGTCCCGGGAGCCGGGTTGGCGAGGGATAGACGCTGACAGGCGCCATGCTATAATGGCTCCATTGAATTATCCATACAGATACTGGAGTGCGCAACAATGGCTGAACTGAACACCGAAACCCGCGACGGAGTCTTGATCATCCGCCTACCCGCTCGTATGGATGCCGCCGCTGTTCGCGAACTTGAGCAGCCCTTCGCCGACACGTTGTCCGCCCACAACGGCAAGGTGCTGGTCGACGCCACCAAGGTTGATGTCGCCGCCAGTCTCGCCCTGCGCATGCTGATGATGAATCTCAAGGACCAGCAGGGCCGCGGCCACGATCTGCGCCTGTTCGGCCTCCAGCCCCAAATCGCCGACGTGTTCCGCAAAACACGCTTCGACACGCTGTTCACCATCGCCGACACTGAGGAGGCGGGGCTGTCCGGCTACACCAAGTAGCCTGTCCCGGCCACGCTCCGGCGGCGCCCGCGCTCCTGCGCGGGCGTCGCTGTTTTAGCAGGATTCGCGCCCCGCATTCCCCCCCAGCCGGTGTATCATGGATGGGAGCCGCCACGCGGCCGGACCCGACGTTTCGCGCCTCGGCGCCGACAGGAGCGACCGCCATGCCCGCAGGAACCATCACGCTGTTGCAAATCCAGGAGCGCGACAAAGAGCGCGTCAATGTGTTTATCGACGAAACCTTCGCGCTGGGCGTCAGCCTGCGCACGCTTGAGACCCAGGGCCTGCACAAAGGCAAGGTCTTGGACGACTACGCCTGGACCAAGCTGGTCGAGGCCGAGCAGATGGACAAAGCCTACAACGCGGCGCTCCATTTCCTCGGCGCCCGCCCGCGCTCGACCCGCGAGATCCGCGACCGGCTGCGCCAGAAAGACTATCCCGACGATCACATCGACGCCGCGCTGGAGCGGCTGCGCGGCCTGGGATTGGTCAATGACGAGGCCTTCGCCCGCTTCTGGGTCGAGAACCGCCAGGCCTGCAAGCCCAAGGGCGCCCGGGCGCTCAAGGCCGAGCTGCAGCAGAAGGGCGTCGACCGCGAGACCATTTCCCAGGTCGTCGACGAGCTGACGACCCAGGAGGACGAGCACGGGCGCGCCCTGACGATCGCCCGCGGCGCCGCCCGCAAATACGCATCGGCGCCTGACCGCCACGCCTTCGCCCGCAAGCTGGGCGCCTACCTCCAGCGCCGCGGCTTCGGCTTCGACGCGATCAAGCCGGCGGTCGACGCGGTCTGGGCCGAGCTGCGCGGCGAGGCTGCCGGCGACGACGAGGGCGACGACGCATGAATCTGCTTGAGCTTGCGCTCGCCCCGGCCGCGCTGAGCCCGGGGCGAATCGCGCTGGGGCTGGCGCTGAGCGCCGCGATCGGCGGGCTGGGGTTCTGGCGCCGCTCGCTGACCGCCAGCGGCTGGCTGGGCGCCGTGCTGGTCGGCACCGCGACGTTCGGTTTCGGCGGCTGGGCCTGGGGGCTGGTGGTGATTGTCTTTTTCGCCGCCTCCAGCGCGCTTTCCAAGCTGGGCAAGCGGCTGAAGCTGGCGCTGGCCGCCGATAAGTTCAGCAAGAGCGACCAGCGCGACCTGTGGCAGGCGCTC
>DASWWB010000033.1:0-6211 GCA_036406115.1 Herpetosiphonaceae bacterium | reverse complement strand
CGCTGAGCGCGACACTGGCGGCCCAGGTCTGGGCGCTGCCGGTGATCCTCTACCACTTCGGCAATCTGTCGCTGATCGCGCCGATCGCCAATGTGGTGATGCTGCCAGTCGTGCCGCTGGCGATGGCGGCGGGAGCGGCGTTGTGCGCGGGAGGATTAGTCTGGCGGCCGCTGGGGCTGCTGGCGCTGCCCGCCGCCTGGTTGGCGCTGATGTGGCTGATCGCCGGCGCCCGGCTGCTGGCGGCGCTGCCTTGGGCGGCCGTGACCTTGCCGCCGCTGCCCAGCTGGCTGATCGCCCTGGCCTACGCGCTGAGCCTGGCGGGCTGGCGGCGGCTGGCGGCGGCCCGCCCGCCTGGCGCAAAACCTGCTTGAAGCCCTTGAAGCGGACTGGCGGCCGTCCTATAATGCCGCTAGCAACACGACCAAGGGAAAGGAGCAGCAATGGCCCAGTTCAAACCCGCGCGCCGGCGCCAGCGAACCTTTGGCGACGCCGGGTCAGCCGCGGCAGGGAGCCTGGCCGGCGCCGCAGCGCCCGCCGAGCCGCATGTGGATCCTTCCGGCACGCCCGAGGAGCTGGCGGCGGCGCTCGAACAGCTTGACGCGACGGTCCGCGAGGCGACCGCCGCCATGGAAACGCTGGCGACCCAGATCATGCATGACCTTGATGAGATCGGCCGCTCGTTCACCGAGATCCACTGGGACGCCTACTATGAGCACGGCGCGCCCTACGGCAACACCGAGGCCGGCCTCAAGCGCTGGATCGACGAGCAGGCGGCGGCTGCCAAAGCGCCGCCGCCGGAGCAAGAACTCGTCGCGGATCTGCTGCCGCTGCGGGTGACGCCGCCCTCAGGCGACATCCGGCTCAACTAAGCCGGGTGGCTCAGGCCGGCGAGGCCGGCGGGATTTCGAGGTTGGCCTGGGCGGCGAACAGCCGCAGCTCGGCTTTGTTGCCCAGCCCGAGCTTGCCGTAGATATTGCGCAGATGGGTTTTGATCGTTTCTTCGCTCAGCACCAGCGCCTTGGCGATCTCGCTGTTGCGCCGGCCCTCGGCCGCCAGGAAGAAGACCTGGCGCTCGCGTTCGGTCAGCACCTCCAGCGCCGAGCGATCGGCGGGGACGGCGCTGGATTTGCTGCCGTTGAGCAGCTGGCGCACGACTTTTTCGGCCACGGGCCCGGCCAGCACGGTTTCGCCCTTGGCGACGGCGGTGATATGGCCGAGCAGCCTGCTGGGCTCCTCGGTTTTGAGCACATAGCCGGCGGCGCCGGCGGCGAGCGCATCGCGGATGGACTCGTTGGCATCGTTGGCGGTCAGCATGAGCACCCGGGCCTGGGGCCGGGCGGCGACAATCTGGCGGCAGGCCTCGGCGCCCGGCAGATCCGGCAGGCCGACATCCAGCAGCACGACGTCCGCCTCAAGGTCGCGGGCCGCCGCCGCCGCCGCCGCGCCCTCGCCGATCACCCCCACCACATCGACCGTCTGCTGGGTTTCCAACAGGGCGCGCACGCCTTCGCGGAACACGGGATGATCATCCACGATCAAAACTCGCGTCATGGCTTGCTCCTTTCTTCCTGTCTTCCGATCTTCGCTGATGGGCCTTAGCTTACCCAGAGGGCCTTACCCTCGACTTTACCGCGTCGATCGGCTGCCGCTAATCGTCGTCGTCGTCGAGGGCGAGCGTCGGCGGCGGCGTGATCGGGATCCAACAGCGAAACGTGCTGCCGCGGTTCGGCACGCTTTCCACGCTGATGTTGCCGCCCATGAGCGCGAGCAGCTCGTTGATGATCGTCAGCCCGAGGCCGGTGCCGTTGGCGTCGACGTTGCTGACGCGGTAGAAGCGATCAAAGAGGTGGTGCTGATCATCGACGGAGATGCCGACGCCGGTATCGGAGACCGCCAGCACGGCGCCTGGCAGGTGATCGCGCGACTGGAGGCTCAGCGACATGGTGACGGTGCCGCCGCCCGGGGTGAATTTGAGCGCGTTGCCCAGCAGATTGACCACCACCCTGGTGATATGCCCGGGATCGACCCAGGTGACCGGCAGCGGGCTGTCGATCACCACGAAGCTGAGCCGGACCCGGCGGTCCTGCGCCAGCGGCTCGTAGGTCTGGGCGATGCTGCCCAACAGCTCCTCCAGCTGGACCACCCGCGGTTCGTTGGGCAGCATGCCGCTGTCGATCCGCGAGAGCGTCAGGATGTCCTCGACCAGCGATTCGAGGCGGGCGGCCTCGCTGGCGATCGTGCGCAGGAACTCGGGGCGCCGCTCGGGCTTGCCGTTCTCGGCCAGATTGGCGTACATTTTGATGTTGGCCAGCGGCGTGCGCAGCTCGTGGGAGGCGTTGGCGACGAACTGGGTCTTGAGCCGGTCGTAGTTTTTGAGCGTGGTGATGTCGTGGAGGACGATTGTCCACCAATCGGAGCGCTCGGAGAGGCCGGGGGCGTAGGTGATGTTGACGGAGAGATCGAGGCGCGGCGGGCCGGCGATCGCCAGCTCGGTGCGGGCCGTCTCGCCGCGGGATCGGGCCTTGTCGAGCAGGCGCTGGAGATCCGGCGACAGCTCGGCCAGCCGGCTCGGCAGCGGCGGCGACAGCTTGAACAGTGACAGGCCCTGCGGGTTCATGAATTGGATCTGGCCCTCGGCGTCGACGAGGATCAGCCCTTCTTCCATCGCCGTCACCGCGCCCTCGAATTTGCGCCGCTCGTCGTTGATCCCGGCCAGCAGGCGGGCGTTTTCGATCGCCATCGAGGCGTGGTGGGCGATGGCGTTCAGCAGCTCCAGGTCGTCTTGATTGAAAAAATAGCGGTCGGGATGGACCAGGGTGAGGACGCCGCGCACGCGCCGGCCGCGGGTGAGCGGCACGGCGACCGCCGAGCGCACGTCGACCAGCTCGCCGGGGAAATCGATCCAGCGCGGATCGAAATCGGTGTTGGCGACCAGCGCACTCTCGCCGTGGGCCAGCACCCAGCCCGCCAAGCCGCGCTGGACCACCACGCTGGTGAAGGCCGAGGCCGCCGAGTAGTGCAGCTTGCGGGTGTAGAGATGTTGCTGAATAACGCCATGCTCGTCGACCAGGATGATGCTGCCGCGCGTCGCCCCGGTGGAGCTGGTGGTGCGATGCAGGACCTGTTGCAGCACATGGGGCAGGCTCAGCGTGCTGCTGAGCTGCTGCGAAACTTCGTAGACCAGCCGCAGCCGGTCGTACTTGTGCTTGAGGTGCTGGTATGAGTCATCGTTCATGGTGATCGCGGCCGGCTCCAGGCTGTGACTCATCAGTCATCCTTAATCGTGAGGTTGCGTGCGACGAAGCGTTGTGTCTATTATAGGGAGCCACGCTGACTTGCGCAAACATGAGATGGGCGGCGGCCGGCGCCCCAGGCTGGTTATGATACAATGCCGCCAGTTTTGACAGCCCCGATCTTTCCTGCGTGCCTCCGAGAGTGTCGGCAGACCGTCGGGTCGTAGAAGGAGGTGGCCCGCGTGTTCTTTTTCCCGCGTTTGCAGTGGCGCCAGATATTCGTCGCCTCAACCATCCGCTCAGCCGACAGCGACGTAGTGCATGACAAGAACAAACTTTCCGGCTCCCAGCGCTCCAGCTCCGAGAACCAGCCGCCCGACGACTCCTTGATCCAACGCATCGCCCGCGGCGACGAACAAGCCCTGTCGCTTTTGTACGACCGCTACGCAGCCAACATCATGGGCCTGGCGCTGAAGATGACCCAGCAGCGCGAGATTGCCGAGGAGCTGGTGCAGGAAACGTTTGTCCGGGTTTGGCAGCGCGCCAAAACCTTTGATCAGACGCGCGGCAATGTCGCGCCGTGGCTGTTCGGCATCGCCCGCAACCTCAGCATCGACGAGCTGCGGCGGCGGCGGGTTCGCCCCCAGCCGGTGTACGACGATCCGGAGAACCCGTGGCTCGCCGAGCTGCCCGACGAAACGGTGAGCGTCGAGGGCGATGTGTGGCTGCGCGAGCAGCGGGCGCTGATCCGCTCGGCGCTGCGGGAGCTTTCCAACGATCAGCGCGAGGCGCTGGAGCTGGCCTATTTCAGCGGCCTGACCCAGCGCGAGATCGCCGAGCGCCTTGGCAATCCGCTTGGCACGATCAAAACGCGCATGCGGCTGGGCTTATTGAAACTTCGTGAAATCTTGGGCTCGATCCCCGGTGAGTGACAGCATGGACACGCAACAAGAAGAAAATCTGATCGCCTACGCTCTGGGCATCCTCGACGGGGAGGAAGAGCGCGAGCTATCCCGTACCGTCGCCGCCAATCCCGCCCTGCGCGAGCAGGTGCTCGCCTTCCAGCGGGACGCCCATTCGCTGGCGTTGCTCGCCCCGCCGGTCGCCCCGCCGCCAGCGCTCAAGCAGCAGCTCATGGCGCGGATCGCCACCCCGCCCGGGCGCCGGGCCGGCGCCTCCGCCGAGCGCCGCCCCGTGCTGGCCTGGGCGCTGGCGCTGTCCCTCGTGGCGGCGCTGGGCCTGGGCGGCTGGAACGTCAAGCTCCGCAGCGATGTCGCCGCCCTGCGCGCGGAAAACTCGATCCTGGCCAAAACCCTGGACACCGAGCGCCAGACCCGCACGGTGCTCAACGAGCAGCTGGAGGCCCAGAATAAGGCGGTGCGCTTCCTGGCGGGCGCCACCACGACCGAGCGCGCGCTCGCGCCCACGCCCGACGCGCCTAAGGCGCGCGGCACGATGTACATGCAGCCCGGCACTGTCACCGCCGTGCTGATCATCGACGGCCTGCCGCCGCTGACCCCCGACCGCACCTATCAGTTCTGGCTGGCGCGCGACGGCAAGCCGGTCCCCAGCGCCATTTTCAACGTCGATCCGAGCGGCCATGCCCAGATTGTGGTCACGGCGACTTCGCAGGTCAACGATTTCCAGGAAGTGATGGTGACGATCGAGCCGGCGGCGGGCAGCCAGCAGCCGACCGACGGCACGGTGGTGCTTAGCGGGAAGCTCTAGCCGCCGGCCGCGCCAGCAGCCAGGCCGGCGCGCTCAGCAGCAGCAGCGGCAGCGCCGCCAGCGGCTCGAACGCCGGGAGGCCGACCAGCGGGAAGATCCGGTACTGGAGCTCGACGCCGGCCCGGCCGCAGAGCCACAGCCCTGCCGGCGCGGCGAGGCCGAGCAGCGCCACCGCCGCGCTGGCGCCGCCCCAGCGCTCGCGGAGATAGCGGGTTTGCCGGATCGCCCGTCCGCCCATCCACCAGCTGCCGATAAGCAGCGCCGTTCCTGTCAGCAGCCCGGCGCCGCCGATCCGCCCGCCGGCGCTGGCCGCCGGGTAGAACAAAAACAAGAACGTCCCCAGCATCAGCAACGCCAGCCCGCCGAGCGCCGCAAGCCTCGGGGCTGGCGTTGTCGTATCCGCTGAGCGGCGCCCTGGCTGCCCGCCGCGCCCGTAGCCGCGGGCCTCCATCGACTCGGCGAGCAGCAGCGCGCGCTCCAGGCCGCCGCTCAGCAGCGGGATCATCAGGGGCAGGGCGTCGCGCCAGGAGCGGAACCGGTGGCCGCGCAGGCGCTGGGCGTCGCGCACGGCCCGCAGCCGCAGCACGGTCTGGGGCACGAAGGCCAGGGCGATCGTCACGATCAGGCCGGCGTGGAGCAGGATGCGCGGGGTGCGGCGGAGCAGCCGGTAGTGGTTGACGCTGGCGTTGAAGGCGCCGACGATCAGCAGCACCGTCCACAGGCGCAGGCCGCGCGTCGCGCCGCTGACCAGCTGCTCCAGCGTGATCGGCCCGCCCAGCTGCAAGCCGCCCAGCAGCTTGGGCAAGGTCCAGGTCGGCAGCGTCGCCAGGACCGTCTGGCCGCGCAGGAACCCGGCGGTCACGACGCTGAACAGCAGATGCAGGGCGAACAGGACCGCCCCGACGCGCAGCAGCACATGCCAGGCGCCGGCCAGCGGCCCCTCGCTGGCGCAGGCGGTGGCCGTCAGCAGCGCGCAGCCCCAGATCAGCGCCAGGTAGAGCGGCTGGCTGGTCTGGCTGGCGGTCAGCAGGCCGCCGATCATCCAGGCCAGCCAGGCCAGGCTGTGGCCGCCCTCCCAGGGTTTGGCGATCGGGCGCCGGCGCCGGGCGGCCGGGTTTTCCCAGTCCCGGGCGGCCGATTCCGCCGGCTGCGCGCGGATCAGGGCGTCGCGGGCGCGCGGCGGGGCGGGGCGGCCGCTCTGGGCGACGGGCTGCCTCATGCCTGGCGCCGGCGCCGCAGATAGACGCCAG
>DASWWB010000032.1:0-2452 GCA_036406115.1 Herpetosiphonaceae bacterium | reverse complement strand
CGCGCCGCGTGGCTGCCGCCGCCGGTGCCCGCCGGCGGCGGCGCCGTGGTTGTCGCCGCGCGGATCAGGGCAATGAGCGCGCCGCCCGTCGTTGGCGGCCTGGTGGCTGAAAAGCCCGGCCTGTGGGATGGCGAGTCCTGTGGCGAAGCCTGCTGGCCGGCGGCATGCCGCGGGCCTGGGCTTCTTCGCCGGATTGAATTGGGCTTTCGCCGCGGCGCCGCGCGCGGATTCGGTCGCCCGCCGCCCCTGCCGCCGGCTCCGCAGACCGTGTTCACCGCCGGGAACCCACGCATGGGTGGCCGGTTGGCTGGCGGGCTGGCGTCGGTCGGGGCTGAGTGCGGGCTGGCGTTCCATCGCGGTCTCCGTTCGTTGGCTGCCGCTCATTGGCTGACGGGATCATCATAGCCCGCCGCCGCCCGGCGCGAAGGAGCGATTCCGCCACGCCAGGTGTTCATCCTGCCACGGCGCGGCCTGCCGGCGGATCATCGCCTGCCGCCGACGATCCCTGCTCGTTGGGCGCGTTTCGCCGTCGCGGCTACCGGCCGGCGGCGAAACGTGCTATCATCCCGGCCATTCTCCTGTGCGGATTGCAAGATGCGGCGAGCCCTGGCGTCACTGTTTCACATCCGGGAGGGCGAAGGCCGGCTGGTCTGGCTGTGCCTGCTGTTCTCCTTTTGCATCGGCCTGGCGCGGACCTTCGCGGGCGCGGTGGCCCGGCCGCTGTTCCTGGTGGTGTTCGGCGCCGACGGACTGCCGTACCTGTATGTGGCCTCGGCGGTGGCGGTGGCGCTGGGCGGCTATCTCTACGGCCGGCTGGAGCAGCGGGCGCCGATGTCGCGGCTGGTGCTGGCGACGCTGGCGCTGCTGGCGGGGACGCTGGCGCTGTTCCGGCTCGGCCTCGATGGCGGCGCGGCGCCCTGGCTGGTGCTGACGCTCTCGATCTGGCTGGAGCTGATGTGGGTCCTGACCAGCCTGGCCTTCTGGGGGCCGGCGGCGCGGCTGTTCAATGTGCGCCAGGGCAAGCGGCTGTTCGGCCTGATCGGCTCGGGCGAGCTGGTGGCGATCGTCGCCGCCGGCCTCGCCACGCCGGCGCTGGTGGATCGGATCGGCACCCACAACCTGCTGTGGGTGGCGGTGGCGGGGCTGGCCGGCGCCTGGGGCTTCTACGCCTGGATCGCCGCCGCCTTCCGCCAGGAGCTGGCGATCCAGTCGCCCGGGGACCCGCTCGCCGGGCCGCGCCCGGGACCGCCGCCCGCCTACCGCGAGTTGCTGGGCCAGCGCTACGTGCTGCTGATGTTCGGCTTCTCCATCCTCTCGCTGCTCGGGTTCTACGTGCTGGACGCGGTGTTTTACGACTTGGCGGCCATGCGCTACCCGGCCGAGGACGACCTGGCGAGCTTCGTCGGCCTGTTCCTGGCCGGCAGCGGGCTGCTGTCGCTGGCGGCGCGGGCCTTCGTCTCCGGGCCGGCGATCACCCGCTTCGGCCTGCTGTTCGGCCTGCTGGCCATGCCGGCGCTCAACGGCCTGGGCGCCGGCGCGGTGGCGGCGGCCGGCTCGCTGTTCGGCCTGTCGGCGCTGGTCTTCTGGCTGGCGACGGCCACCAAAGTCGCCGACAAGATTGTCACCCAGTCGATCACCCAGACCTCGTTCCAGATTCTCTACCAGCCGCTGCCGATCGAGCAGCGGCTGCGGGTCCAGACGGCGATCGAGGGGATTGTCGAGCCGCTGGCCGCCGGGCTGGCAGGCCTGCTGCTGCTGGCGCTCGGCCGGCTGGCGGGCTTCGGCGCGGTCCAGCTGGCCTATGTGCTGGTGGCGGTGCTGGCAGGCCTGGCCGCCGTGACCCTGTTCCTCAACGCCCGCTACCCCGGCGCGCTGATGCAGGCGATGGACCGGCGGCGGCTAGGCGGCGTCTCGCTCTCGCTGGCGGACAGCTCCAGCGTCGCCGTGCTGCAACGCGGCCTGCGCAACCCCCACGCCGGCGTCGTGCTGGCCTCGCTGAACATGCTGGAGGAGATCGAACACGAGTCGCTGCCGGCGTTTTTGCGCGAGCTGGTCACCCATCCCGCCCCCGAGGTGCGCCAGGAGGCCCTGGTCCGGCTTGAGCGGCTCGGCGCCGCCCAGGCGCTCGACGTGGTGCGGGCGCGGGTGGCGGCCGAGGAGGTGCCGGCGGTGCGCGGGGCGGCGCTCCGCACGCTGGCGGCGCTGGGCGAGAGCGAGCTGTTCGAGGAGGTCTCGCCCTATCTCGATGATCCCGAGCCGGCGCTGCGGGTCGGGGCGATGGTCGGCCTGCTGCGCTCCGGCGGCATCGAGGGCGTGCTGGCCGCCGGCGAGCGGCTGCTGGAGCTGCTCCACGGCGCCGCGCCCGCCGACCGCGCCCTGGCGGCCCAGGTGCTGGCCGACGTGGGGATCAGCTCGTTCTCGCGGCCGCTCGCCGGCCTGCTGCGCGATCCCG
>DASWWB010000031.1:0-3959 GCA_036406115.1 Herpetosiphonaceae bacterium | reverse complement strand
CACCACCGTTCCCAATGGCGCGACGGCACCGTCCATCCCGGTTACCGAGAAAGGATGACACCCATGACGATGCGGTCACGACCGACCATTCTGCTCATCACTGAAGATCTGCTTGGCGGCTTGCTCGCCGATGGCCTGACGGCGGCCGGCTGCCAGGTCCAGCATCGGCTGCCCGACGACCCCACGCCACTGCCCGACACGGCAGCGGTGGATCTCCTGATTGGGGAACTGCGCTACCCGGTGGCGCAGCACCTGACTCGGCTACTGACCCTGCGGCAGCAGTGGGCGGAGACGCCGCCGTTGCTGTTGGTAGGCGCAGCGCCCACCATGCTACCCACCCTGGAGGCAGGCGTGGCGTGGATGCCCGCGCCAGTCCAGCGGGATGCCGTGATCGAACTGGCGGACACGCTGCTCCGGCAGCATCGCCTCGCGCGGGCGAGCGCCGCGCCAGCACCGGACGGCAGTGGTTTCCCACCGTCACGACTAAGCGTTGGCGATTCCCATAGTGGAGGATAGCATGTCCGAACCACACCGACTGGACCATCAGGGAACGGCCCTCCACTATTGGATGGACGGCCCCGCAACCGGACCCGTGGTGGTCTTGGTGCATGGCGCAACACTCGATCACCACAGCTTTGACGCGCAGGTGCCAGCGTTGGTCGCGGCCGGCTATCGGGTGGTGACACCCGATCTACGCGGCCACGGCCGCTCAACCCCGATGGGCGTGCCCGTAACGGTACGGGTGCTGGCTGATGATCTTGGGACCCTGCTTGACCACCTTGGGGCGCCAGCGGTCGCCCTGGTTGGCCACTCATTCGGCAGCTATGTGGTCCAAGACTACACGCGACGGTTTCCCCATCGCGTGCATGGTCTGGTCCTGATTGCGAGTACAACCCTGGCGAAGCGCCACGCGCCGATATTTCGGCTGCTCTATCGCCTGTTTCCGCCCCTGCTGGCGCGCATGTCGCTGGCAACCTTTCACCAACGGACATTGGCCGACCTGAGCGTGTCTCCGGCGGTGAAAACGTATGCGGCGCAGGCCATGCAGGGGATCTCGAAACCCGACTTCATCACGATCATTCTGGCAGGCCTGGCTGCGCTGTGGCTCGATTCCGGATTTCCCCCACGGGCGCCTATTCCCGTCCCCTGGCTGTTGACCCACGGTGCCAAGGATCGCGCCAACGGCGGGGTGTTTCTGCGCCAATCACCGCGCTGGGCGCGGCAGGAGCCGCTGTGCCAGTATGCCATCATCCCCGCGGCTGGCCATACTGCACATATGGATAATCCGACAGCCTTCAATCACGTCCTGCTGGACTTCCTTGCGGCCCATGCGGGCGGTGCCCACAGCGTGCGCTGACGGAGGGCGCGGTACCCATTCAGTCAACGCAGCAGGAGGACGTTATGCCACCACAACTGGCACAGACTCGATATGGGCCGATCGAATATCGACGGGAGGGCAGCGGACCAGTGGTGGTCGTGCTGAATGGCGGCCATTGCAGCCGGGCGACCCGGCTCTCGCATGAACGGCTGGCGGCCCATGGCTTTACGGTTATCACCCCATCGCGCCCGGGCTATGACAGCACACCGGCCAGCGTGGGGCGCAGTGCCCAGGCCGCCGCCGATGCCCTAGCGGCCCTGCTTGATACGCTCGCCATCCCGACAGCAGCGGTCATCGGCATTTCAGCGGCGGGGCCGACGGCCCTCGCCTTTGCCCAACGCCATCCGGAACGCACCGTCGGCCTCGTGTTAGAGTCGGCGGTCACCCTCCCTTGGAGTCCCTGGATCAGGCGCCTGTCATGGCTTGCCTTTGGCCCGACCGAGCGGCTGACCTGGGCACTGGTGCGGCGCGGGCTCCAATGGGTATCGGAGGGGACGCTTCGCCTGATGCTCCGCAGTCTGACCACCCGGCCCATCCGGACGGTCATGCGCAACCTGAGCGACAGGGATCGGCGCTTTGTGATAGCCATGCTGGCGACGATGCAGTCGGGACAGGGCTTTCTGCTTGACGTGACCCATCGGGTGGATTCGCTCGCGACCATTCAAGCGCCCATCCTGGCCATGTATGCGCCGGATGATCGCAGCGTCCCGCCGCGCCATACGCAGTATCTCGCGCGCGAAGCCCCGCACGCGACCGTGGTTGCGGTCCCCGCTGATACGCATCTGCTCTGGATCGGACCGGCGGCCGCCCAGGTGTGGCAGACCCGGCTGCGCTTTCTCCGCACGCAGCTCAGCGCGGACCACGCGGGTCCCTAGCGTGGGCGATAGCGCACGCCCAAGCGGTGACGAAGGGTCGAGTAGCCCCGCATAGCGGAGGGCAGCCGATGTGAGGAGTCGTGACGGCCTGGGAGGCAGAAGAGCGGGGAGTATCGCGAGCATCGCGGACACCTATAAATCAAGTGTCTCAGTGGTAGGTGAGGAGCGACAATCGATGGCACCACAATCGGCGGTTGATAGGGAGATGGCGCCGCGCCTACTGCGCGGCGCCTCTGGGGCGATGATCGTGGCGCTGGGCAGCGCGCTCGCAAGTTATGCGGTGCCGATCGCCGACGCTGGGACGGGGCTTCTCCATGAATCGCCAGTGCGGCACTTCCTGTTTCGGCCGCATATTGACAACCTGGAGTCGTCATGGGGGGGGCAGCCGGTGCGGTTGCTGCTAATGGCCACGATCTGGTGCCTTGCGACGACCCTCATCATGGCCGTCGGTGCCCGGCGCAATCCGCGTACTGCCGCTTCCCGCTGGCTGGTTGCGTTGAGCCTGGCAAGTACCGGGCTGAGTGTTGGGGTCCTCGTGGCACTCCGGGACTACCTGGGGGAAGGAGCGATGGCGCCGGGAGCCATCCTGGCATGCGGGTTAACCGGAGGAGCGCTGCTGGGAGCCCTCATCCTGAATCATCGCCGGCCACCAGGATAGCCCGTATGACGGTTCTTTTCACAGACCGCACGCCGGCGCCGCAGTGAGTTCAGGCGGTGAGTACAGCAAGCAACTGCGGCAAGGATGGGAACGGAAAAACATTACCTCCCGTATGCCTGTTTTTGTTCCAATCCTATTGGCCCTCTCAATCGAACGCGCTTAGAAGGACTCATCGTTCGCACCAGGGGGAGCGCGGAGCGCCGTCTGTAAGACATCGTTAAGGTTTTCGTGAGATCGTCGCAAGGGGCAGCGCGTATGCTTGGAGCCGGCGCGCCACCCTGGCGCGATACAGGAGATTTCCTATGCGCGTCTTCCGTCATGGTGGGGCGTTCGTGGTGCTGGCATTGCTCGCCGCCTGTGGCGCGGAGCCCGCTGCCTCCGTCCCCACTGCCGCTACGCTCACCGCGAGTGCCGTGCCGACTGCCCCCATGATGACACCCGCCCCGTTGGCGGCCACAGGGCCAACGCCCAGCAGCGTCCCGCCCAGCACTTCCGCCAGCCAGGTCTCGCCGTCCCCCATCCCCCCGACGGTGCCGGCCACGCCCATGTCCCCGCGGCCTGCCTGGCAACAGCTGCCGCTGATTGACGCACGGACGGGCGCGCCATTTACGCTGGCTGATTTCGCCGGCAAGACCGTGTATGTGGAGCCGATGGCCACCTGGTGTTCCAATTGCCGGCAGCAATTAACGGTTGTCCGCGAGGTGCAGGCGACGCTGGCCGATCCGTCGATCGTGTTTGTGGCCCTGAGCGTTGAAACCACCCTGCCCGCCGCCGACCTCGCCGCCTATGCTGACGCCGCTGGGTTTCCTTGGACCTTTGCCGTGATCACCCCCGAGTTGCTTCGTGAGCTGACGACCGTCTTCGGGCGCACCGTGACCAATCCGCCTGCCACCCCGCATTTCATCGTTGGACCTGACGGCGCGACGACGGCGCTGATGACGGGGATTGACGACAGCGCGACCTTGCTGACCGCGCTCCGGGCAGCTGGAGCCGCGACACCATGACACCCTATCTGGAAGCCTTTCTGCTCGGCAATGGCGCGATTCTC